>NZ_VPCH01000024.1:0-53620 GCF_013418285.1 Acinetobacter sp. YH12152 | reverse complement strand
GCCATACTGGCAGGGCTTTCAATACTATTGAACACTCTTCAGTTGTTGTCAGAGTATTCGTCTGATGAGCTGAATGCGATTGCTCAGATCGCATTCAATTTATAAAAAATGTGTAGATACCTATGCCCAAAGGCAGAGGACTTTCTCTCTCCCTTTGGGAGAGAGTTAGAGAGAGAAGGTAAATATTAAAGTGTCGCTAAAATATCTTTTAAAGTCTGACGCATATTCTCCGATTTAGTAATTGGACGGCCAATCACCAAATGTGTAGAACCATCAAGCATGGCTTGTTTAGGTGTCACAATTCGTTTTTGATCATCAGCAGCAGAACCCGCAGGACGGATACCCGGTGTCACTAAAGCAAACTCTGCACCCAAAGTTTCACGTAACATTTTCGCTTCTTGCGCCGAACACACTACACCATCTAAACCACTTTCTTTCGTTAAAGTCGCAAGACGTTTCACATGTTCAAAGGGTTCAACATCTAAACCTAAATCAGCAAGATCTTCACGACCCATCGAGGTCAAAACAGTAACAGCAATCAGCTGAGTATTGTAATTGCCTGCTTTTAGGCGCTCTACACAGGTTTCCATCATTTTACGACCACCTGATGCATGAACATTCACCATCCACACACCCATATCCGCAGCTGCACAAACTGCTTGCGCTGTGGTGTTTGGAATATCATGGAATTTCAGATCTAGAAATACTTCAAAACCTTTATCATGCAAGGCCTTAACGACACTTGGACCCTCATGGGTAAATAACTCTTTACCAACCTTAACTCGACATAATGCAGGATCTAACTGCTCTGCAATTGTAAGTGCGTCATATTGGCTTTTAGCATCTAGTGCAACGATGATACTCAAGAGACTTACCCTTCATTTTGACAAAATTAGTGCATTATAGATGTATTCAACTTGATCAGAAAGTCATAAAACTCATGTTATTTGAAATGATTAATTTGAATTGAGCTATCTCATTATTTTATTTGAGATAAGCGTATTATTTTTTCAGCCCATAAAAAAACACCCCGATGATCCACCGGAGTGTTAAATATAAAATTTAAATCTACTCATAAAAGTAGTTAATTTACTTCTAAAACCCAATTATAACGGGTTAGAAGGACGCTCATTCGCATCAATATCTAAAACTGTCTTTTCATGACGCGTATGTGCAGCCGCTTCAGCAGCAGCCAGTTGAGCAGTTTGAATTTGCTCTTTACGTAGGCGGTCAATATCTTTACGTAGACGTTTAATTTCCCAGTTATTTTGAAATACTCGGAATACTTGCACTGCCAATAAAAGACCTAACACCAAACCTAATGACAAGGTTAATAGCAATAAAAGCCCTAAACGCATTGCAGGTACTTGTGTAAACAACAAATCGACTGAAAGTTCAGTTCCGTTTTGCAGAACCAAAGCCAATGAGTATCCAAATAGGACCAGTAGAATTACGACCAATACGTAACGCATAAACACCCCTAACAATGTTTTGAATTAGTTTGCAGATTCGTTTACCGCATCACGTAAAGCTTTACCAGGTTTAAAGTGCGGTACAGCTTTTGCTGCAACTTCAACTGATTTACCTGTTTTTGGGTTACGACCCACACGTGGTTCACGGTGATGTAATGCAAAACTACCAAAACCACGGATTTCAATTCGGTTGTCTGTAGACAAAGCTTCGATCATTTGATCGATCATTATCTTAACGGCCTCTTCCACTAAGGGTTCAGCTAAGTGTGGGTTTTTAAGAGAAATACGCTCTATTAAGTCAGACTTATTAAGTGCTTCAGTAGTCATCTGCGACCTCTTTAATTATCAAGCTACCTAGGATCAGTTTCCTGATAATAACCTGTTTAAATACAAAACGGTAGCGTAATAATCACTTACTACGCTACCGTTACAGTAATTGTGTAAAATATATTAATTAATTTACATTAACAATACAATTCAAACACTTACTTAGTGGTTCATTTGAGCTTTGATCAAATCACCAATAGTCTTAGGACCATTGTCTGAAGTTGCTGTAGCTGTCTTGTTCAAGTTAGCTACTGCTTCTTTTTCTTCAGCTTCGTCTTTCGCTTTGATAGACAAGTTGATAGAACGTGATTTGCGGTCTACGTTGATGATTTTAGCTTCAACTTCTTGACCAACTTCAAGGAACTTAGTTGCATCTTCAACGCGGTCGCGGTTGATTTCAGATGCTTTAAGAGTCGCTTCAACTTCGTCAGCTAACTTAACAGTAGCGCCTTTAGCGTCAACTGCAGTTACAGTACCTTTAACAAGCGCACCGCGTTCGTTAGCAGCTAAGAAATCGTTGAACGGATCGCTGTTCATTTGTTTGATGCCAAGGCTGATACGGTTGCCTTCAGCGTCTACTGAAAGGATAACCGCTTCAACTGTGTCACCTTTCTTGTAACGACGGATAGCTTCTTCGCCTTGTTCGTTCCAAGAAATGTCAGACAAGTGAACTAGACCATCGATACCGCCTGGTAAACCGATGAAGATACCGAAGTCAGTGATTGACTTGATAGTACCTGAAACTTTTTCACCTTTGTCGTGTTCTTTAGCAAACTCTTCCCATGGGTTAGCACGAGTTTGTTTGATACCAAGAGAAATACGACGACGCTCTTCATCTACTTCAAGAACCATAACGTCAACTTCGTCACCGATCTGAACAACTTTAGATGGGTGGATGTTTTTGTTAGTATGGTCCATTTCTGAAACGTGTACTAAGCCTTCAACGCCTTCAGCAATTTCAGCGAAGCAACCGTAGTCAGTTAAGTTAGTTACACGAGCTTTAACGATAGAACCTTTAGGGTAACGGTTCATGATCGCTAACCATGGATCTTCGCCTAATTGTTTAAGGCCTAAAGATACGCGGTTACGTTCGCGGTCGAATTTAAGTACTTTAACAGTAACTTCTTGACCAACTTCAACAACTTCTGAAGGATGCTTGATACGTTTCCAAGCCATGTCAGTGATGTGAAGAAGACCATCAATACCACCAAGGTCAACGAACGCGCCGTAGTCAGTAAGATTTTTGATAGTACCAGTAACTGTTTGACCTTCTTCAAGCTGAGCAAGAAGAGCTTCACGGTCAGCTGAAGATTCAGCTTCCATAACAGCACGACGAGATACAACAACATTGTTACGTTTAGCATCAAGTTTGATTACTTTAAATTCTAACTCTTTACCTTCTAAGTGAGTAGTATCACGAATAGGACGAGTATCAACTAAAGAACCTGGAAGGAACGCACGAACTGGACCGATGTCAACAGTGAAACCGCCTTTAACCTTACCAGAGATAACACCAGTAACGATTTCGCCGTCTTCAAAGATTTTTTCAAGTTTAGTCCAAGTTTCAGCACGTTTAGCTTTTTCACGTGATAAAACTGTTTGACCCATACCGTTGTCAAGAGCTTCAACAACTACGTCAACAGTGTCGCCAACTTGAACTTCAAGTTCACGTTGTTCATTTAAGAATTCAGCGCGGTCAACAATACCTTCTGATTTAAGGCCAGTGTCAACTGTTACCCAGTCAGAGTCGATATTTACTACAACGCCTTGGATGACAGCACCCTTTTCAACGTTGAGGTTTAATTCGCTTTCTTCAAAGAGGGCTGCAAAAGATTCGGTCATGATATACCTAGTAAAGTCAGCGGTCTTGGATCAGACAAGGCCGGTTTAATTAAGCGTCTACATAGTCCGTATAAGACTGATCAAGCTATGCTTCTGCTGAAAATTCTTTAGTTTGCTAATTGCTGATCGATGTAATTCGTCATCAGCGTGAATACTTCATCAATACTCAAAGTTGAACTATCAATGAAATAAGCATCTGGCGCAGGCTTGAGTGGAGCGACTGTGCGTTCCATATCTCGCTTATCACGCGCTTCGATATTAGCTAAAATGTCGTTTATTTTAACATCCACGCCCATAGCCTGCAACTGATTTACACGGCGCTCTGCACGGGACTGAGCAGAAGCCGTTAAATAAATCTTGGCTTGAGCATTGGGAAAAATCGTAGTTGCCATGTCACGGCCATCTGCAACCAAACCAGGTGCTTGGGCAAAGGCATGCTGACGTTCTAAAAGCGCAGTTCTAAGTGCAGGAATTGCAGCAACTTTTGAGGCAAACTCTCCGACTCTCTCTGTACGGATAACTTTTGAGACATCTTCACCGTCTAAAAGCACTGAAACACCTGTTTCATTTGTCACAAATTGTATGTCTAAATTTGTTGCAATTTTTACGCACTCATCGAGCTTTGAGTCTAATGCATCAATTAAGTCTTGCTTATGCAATGACAATCCCAACAGACGATATAACGCACCTGAATCGAGTAAGTGGAACTGATAATGTGCCGCAATTTTTGCTGCCAATGTTCCTTTACCTGAGCCACTTGGGCCATCAATTGTAATGATTTGAACTGTCATTGCTCTTCCACTTTTGTTTATACGGTTTTTGCAAGTTTTGAAAAACCAATTTTAATCGCTGACTTCAGTTGCGCAAGGATTAATTGACTAACGAATGGCGCACGCGCCTGTAATTCAATCGTATAAGTGACTAAAGTACGCGCAGCATCGATCGCTTCGAATTGAATCACACCCAAATGATGTTTCACCAATGGGTTTTTAATAATCTTATATTCAATGCGTTGGTTTGGCTCAAGTAAGGTAATTTGCTCTTGTAACGGCTTCACTGGCCCAAAGCCCATTCGGCGCACTGAACCCACACCATCAGGACGCTCAGGATCTGCTGAATCTTTGACACGCACCACTTGAATCGGTGCAAAAGCCACGTTATAGGTCGAATGTTTTGAAAGTAAGTCAAAAACCTGCTCGACTGGTGCATTAAATTCTTTTTTTACTTGGATCGATTTCATGGTGTACCCTATTTTATTTGACAATATTAATTGTCAGTAGAGTTTACTTGATTTTTTAAATGAAGTTCAGTCAAAGTGGCTTTTTCCTGTAACTTCATCAGTCGTTTTTGTTCACGACGCATTTTAAAAAAATCACTTAATTGTTGGGAGCATTGCTCTTGTAGGCAACCATGCTCAAACTCAAAGATATGATTATAGTAGCCTGAATTTAACAATTGACGCGAACTGACCAAAGAACCTGCTTTAGGCTCAGTCGTTGCAAATACCACACGCTTAATTCTCGAATGTACCAAAGCGCCCACACACATTGTGCATGGTTCCAAAGTTACATATAAGGTTGCGTCGTCGGGTAAACGGTAATTATCGATATTTAAACAAGCTTGACGTAAAGCTTGTACTTCCGCATGTGCGGTGGGATCTTTCAAAGAAATCGGCGCATTAAACCCTGCACCTATGACTTGATTTTGACTCACAATGACTGCGCCTACAGGAATTTCTTGCAATTCTGCAGCTTGTGCAGCCTGCTCGAAAGCCAGCTGCATCCAGTGTTCATCACTATATAAGTTTGGTTCAGACATCAATTAATTAAATTACACCATACTGTCTTAACAGCGCATTCCAACTGTCAATATTGGTTACAGGAGGCTCATCAGCCAGAATTCCTTTGAGGGAAAGATCTGTACCTTTTTTCCATTCTGGAGACAGGTCTTTATCGACTAGGCGGGCGCGCACACCTTCAACAAAGTCCGCATGACGAATTTTCCAATCCGAAATTTGGGTTTCCAGTTCAAACACTTCATTCCAAGAATGCACTTTTTTCCCCCACTGCCACAATAACCATGTTAATGCTGCTGTTGCAAGTGAACCTTTTTGTAGATTTTCACTGGCTTGGCGTAACCAATCACTGCGTGCATCGCTTAAACCAATAATTGATTCATAGTCATGTTCAAAATTATGCCCACGGCACACACTTTGAATCACATCCAATGAATTTTGTAATGGTCCCGGCCCCACAGGACGATGCATACTATTTAAAGTGTCATCAATGGCACGGAAATCGCCCGCTGGATAATGATCCCAATCAATATTAATGACAGTTTCAAGTACATTATCACGCTGCGCATCACAAATATGCGTTGCCCAACCGATACCATAAGCACCTGCTGCGGTCATAATCGAGCCGGTTAACCCAGTAAACAAACCAATGGCGCCACGGTCAGCAAGGAAACGCGTCGCACCTACATCTGGATACAAACCAATATTAATCTCAGGCATTGCTAAACGTGAATAAGGTGTTACCAAGCGGAAAGGTGCAGCCATAAACAGACCTAAACCACCCCCCATGACATAACCTTCGCCCCAAACCAAAATCGGCTTTGCATAGTTATGCAGCAGCAAATCTAGAGCATATTCTTGTTCAAAGAATTTATTCGCCGTTTCAACTTCATCATTGACCACCAATTGTCGCAATTTGCGTACGTCGCCACCTGCACAAAATGCTTTTGGCGTAGTGGAATCCAACCAAATCGCTTTTACAGCATCATCGTGTTGAAAGTCCTGAAAGACTTCAAGCAACGCTGTACAGATAGATTCATCTAATGCATGAAGCGATTTTGGGCGATTCAGGCGAACAATGCGCCAGCCATTTTTCGCTTCTTCAACAATCAGATCTGGGTGATAATTTTTTGAAACGGGAGAATAAGTCATGCGTCCAGCTGCCAGTCTATTGGCTCAATGCCATTTTGTTTAAGATAATTATTACTTTTTGAGAACACCTTACAACCAAAAAAACCACCGCGGTTTGCAGCCAAAGGTGATGGATGCGCGGCTTTTAGCACCAAGTGCTTATTTTGGTCAATGCGTTGTCCCTTACGCTGTGCATATGCCCCCCATAAAATAAAGACAATATGCTCACGTTGTTCATTTAAAACATCAATCACATGGTCTGTAAAATCTTCCCAGCCACGTTTTTGATGTGAAGTTGGTTGCCCAGCCTCAACAGTCAGTACCGCATTTAAAAGCAAAACACCTTGTTCTGCCCAGCGTGTTAAGTCCCCATGTTTTGACACAGGTACCCCAAGGTCGGTATTTAACTCATGGAAAATATTACGTAAAGAAGGTGGTAATGCAACCCCCTTTTGTACCGAAAAACTCAAGCCATGTGCCTGATTTGGCCCATGATACGGGTCTTGGCCTAAAATCACCACCTTTACATTCGCCATAGGCGTAGTGTTTAAGGCATTAAAGATCAGCGGATTCGGTGGATAAATCACTTTATCCTGTTTGATTTGTTGTAGCAGAAAGTCTTTTAACTCATCCATGCGAGGGCTAAGCAAAAACTCACTTAGGGCATATTTCCAGCTAGGCTCAAGCTGCACTTTAGCGAGTTTTGCTTGTTGCTCTTCTGTTAAAGACATCACTGTTAACCAATCCTAATAAAACCAAATATTTACTTAAATTCTAACTTGTAAATCAACTGCAGGGTTTAAAAATTTTTGACCCTGTTTTAATTTTTCATACATTTGAGTATCGTTCCATTCCGACTGAACCTGTTCGGAGAAGACGATTTGATCTAACTGCAACAACCCCATTTGTGCGTTGTCGATATCTTCTAAGAAGCTTTGCGCATAGCCTGTGTCTGTCTCATGCACGATCACAGAATACACCTCAACATCACCCTCACCATTTTGAGTTTCTGTTGATTTTAGAACTTGTTGTGCTAAATAAAAGAAGATTCGTGAAAACTGTTCTGCTGAGGGCGATACGGGTAGTTCGACCCAACGTGCACTGAACTGTTTGCAGGCACGAATGTACTCAGCATCATCGTGTTGCCAAAAACAAATCGCGTGATCAAAACTGTCAAATAAGTCTTTAATTACCCCTTTGAGCAAACCGAAATCGTAAACCATTTGTCCATGGTCAAGTTTCGACGCTTTGAGTAATAATTCGACTTTATAACTGTGTCCATGAATGGAACGTTTGCAACGGTCTGACGTGCAATTACGCACGATATGCGCGTTTTCAAACTTAAATAACTTACGAATTAACATATGTCGTAATGCAATCAAATAATCTATGGGTTCTCAGAGATTATAATGCAAAAGTCTAACAAGAGGCATTAATTTTGCTGTTCAGCACAATTGGGAAAAGGCATCATGAAAATTTAGCGATATTTAAGACCTAAAATGGTGCCATACTGCGAAAAGCCACATATACATCTTTATCTTTTCGCACTAACTCACTGGTAAATTGACGCTTTCTTTCATTTAAAATAATTTCAATTTGCGCTTTAAAATAGTTCGACTGCACACCCAATTGTGAATTTAAAACTTCCCTATTTTCTGTGCTCACCTGTGCAAATGGCTCCATTGCCCATAAATCATTGATATTTTCGAAATGTTCAAATTTGGCAGCTTTTTGTTGCAAAGCTTGCTCAACTGCATTGACATCTAAACGATCATCCATAGTCGCTAACAAAAATGCAGGAGCGGTATTAATGTTTACCGTTGTTTCATGCGAGGGCAAGCTACTCACATAGGGCGCAATCAGTTTATATTGAGCACCTTCAAAACCACGGACTGATTTCAGTTCTTCCACACTATGAAATTTTGCATTTGGCGGTAGTGCCGCATTATTTAAACCACGATAGTACGCCAGCTCTGCTCCCATCGGGCCAGAGGTCTCATCATCTTCATCTTGCCAATCAATCACGGCTTGACTTAATTCTGCGGGCAAACCAACACGCTGCAATATTTTTTCAAACCATAGCTTAGCTTTGTCATTTACCACACCCTCTTCTGAAACCAAGCTATTAAGGTTAAATTTTCCAGATTCGTCTTGCAGCACACCTGCAACAGTTCCACCTTCCACTGGAAAGGCGGGCATAGGCTGAGCCCAATTTTCTTGGAGGTGATCCACCTGCCCTGCATTTTCGGCATCATTTACCAAAAGTTCAGCAAAAAATGCTTCGGCACTTTTCGCATATAACATCGATTGATTTTGGCGCATCACGTAGGCGGTGTTTTCAGAAGTATTGGCTTGTTGTTTTGCGATGGCTGCTGCAACAATAGTAGCCAAAGCTACCATCATCAGGATAGTTAACAAGGCGATGCCGCGTTGCTGTTTCATAAGCAACTCCGAACTTCAAATGACTCTACTACCTGACCGCTAACCATTCTTATTTTTATCCAATAAAAAATCAGTATTTAACAAACTGAATAACCATTCGTAGTTTGTCCCATCAACTGTGAGCTGCATCCTGATACCCCGCGGTAACAGTTGAATGGTTTTTTCATTATTCAAATCAGCGGCAGCATCTGGCCAATTCTCTAACTCATTTGGATTGAGTACCGTGATTTTATATTGTTCAACATTATCCAGTAAAACACTCGAATCTGGCTGATCATGCCCCGTTTGGTTGAGATTTTTAAATTTTAGCCGATACAATTTTTTTTCATCAGCTTTGTATTGATATTCCACTCGCTCGTCAGGTGCAATGCCCTGATTTAATGGATCAGTGACACCTGTCTTACTGAAATTAAATCGGCCATTTTGCAACACCAGCGCTGGTTGAATATCTCCATTAATATTGGCAGTTAAGGGCACAGCTTGTACTGTGTCTCTGAGAATTTGCTGATGGGCATCTTGCAACTGACTAAGCCTTGCCTCATGGGTTGCGTTTCGTTCCTTCACTTTCGAGACATAATCAAAAACCTTCCAACCCAAAGCAGACAGCACTGCGAAAATAGCAATCGCAACCAAAAGCTCAACTAAGGTAAATCCTGCTTGATTCTTCATTCCTTGCTGTACAAGCACAGGCATATCTTGAGATGTACGTTTTTTTCTAGTTATTATTTTCATCCAACGGAGCCTTATAGTTAAAGAACACCAAACTGCTAATCCCTGCTTCAACATCGCCTGTTTCAGCATTCATCAAACTCACTTGGATATCAATCCGTTGTACATTTGGACTAATGGTGGCTTGGGCTTTTTTGTCAATTTGCCATTGTTCGCCTTGTTCAGTGACTTGTTTTGATGCAGTACCCGTCATCCATTCACGATTGATTTCCATCTTAGCGATTTCATTCAGCGCAACGAATTGTGCTTTATTTCTTAAAATTGCGTGTGCTGTCGACTGTGTATATTGCATCGCAACATTAGACAAAGCCATTGTCGCAGTCGCAAAAATCGCCAATGCCACCATGACTTCAAGTAGCGTAAACCCTTTAGCCCGCATTGACTTTCCCTAAATGATCAATTTCGATTTCATTACCAATGGCACGTTCTTCAAAATAAAACTGTATACGTACAGGCTTTACTTCACCGTTGCCCAACCATATCAACTTGGGTGCATTGGTATTTAACAAATCATCATTATTGGCATTTTCATACTGCTGATCTAAAGGCTGAATCGTAAAAGAGACATTTTCAGGCAATACTCGGGTTTCAAAGTCTTTATAGTTTTGCCATTTATTATTCTGATTTAAAATACTATTTTCTACACGTTTTTGTTCTGGTAAATATTCTTGTACCGCATAGCTTTGGGTATTGACATCCGTTCCAGCTTTTTGCTGTAGGGCCAATATCAATGCTTGATCATTTGCATCGCGTAAAATTCGTTTCAGATCCATTACAAACACTTCACGTGCCTGCATGGCTTTGCGTTGATCTGTCCCACCGATATTTAAAAGCACCAATGAGGCCATAATGCCCATAATCACAATCACCACCATCAATTCTACGAGGGTGAATCCACGAACCGATGATGGTGATGCACTTTTCATAAGCAGCCTTTAAGCGAATTGAGCAACCGCATGCACTTGTTTTGGTAAGGCCAAGGCTTGATCAATATAAGCAACCCGCAAGGTGTCTCTTGAACCCAAATAACGCTGATAAAAACTAGAGTTCAAAATTGCTGCAGCGCCATGTGTAAGTGACCAAATTGAAGCAAGATAATCACGTACTGGCATGCTACTTTGAATCGACTCCAAATAATGCTCAGTCATACGAATGATCAATCGTAGGCGTTGTTTGCGCACTTGATATAGTTCACTAAACAAGTGCTGAATACCCACACCCGTTGTCGATAAACGCTCTTCAATTTGATGAAACAACACTGTACGTTCTGGGTGATGTAAGTGATGCAACATAAAGAAAGCAAGGTGTTCAGGAAAAGCTTTATCGGTGTCTTTAATCATTTCCAATAACATGCGTTCATTACGAATAATGAGCAACATATATAGTTCATCTTTACTTTGGAAATGTTTATATAACGTCCCTTTTGCCAAGTCGAGTTCTGCCGCTAGCGCATCTAGTGTCATCCCTGCTTCGCCATTTTCCAATAGCAGTTGCTCTGCCACTTGGAAAATTAATGCTTCTCTTGCTCTAAACTGAGCTTGACGATCCATCTTCACCCTATACTCTCTTACTCTTATATCAATTCAAATTATTTACTTAAGATTGAGGAGATTTTCAAAGTTTTGCATTGTAATGAAAGCCATCTCTTCAATTGACTTATCATATACATCACTTAAGGCTTTGGCTACATAGGGAACGTATTTTGGTTCATTAGACTTTCCTCTATAGGGCATCGGTGCAAGGTATGGACTATCAGTTTCAATCAGCACTCGATCCAATGGTACTTGCTTGGCCACATCACGCAAATCTTGTGCATTTTTAAAAGAAACAATGCCTGAAAATGACACGTAATATCCACAATCTAAGACAGCTTTTGCCGTTTCCCAATCTTCAGTAAAACAATGCAAAATACCGTGAGTAGATTTCTCTGCACGGATAATATCCACCGTATCATGCTTTGCAGAACGGGTATGTACAACCACCGGTTTTTTTACGGCTTGCGATGCGTGAATATGACGGGCAAAGCATTCTTTTTGCTCTGCAATAAAGTCTGTACTATGAAAATAGTCCAGCCCTGTTTCACCAATCGCCCAAACCTTTTCAGCTTGTGCTAATTCAATGAGATATTCTTCTGTTGCCCGAGCCATCGTTGCAGGATCTTCACATGGGTGTACCCCAACGGAATAACCCACATCGGCATGACGTGAAGCAATTTTTGAAAGTTCGATATGGTCATCTAGATCAACCGAGATACTCATAAATTTTGAGACCCCGGCTTGACGAGCCTGATCCAATGCAAGATCTAAATTACCCTCATAAGGGCTTAAGTCAAGCATGGTTAAATGGCAATGGGTATCTACAAACACAATATGTACCTACAAGTCTTCACTGTTGTAACTACATAGTGTAACTTCTACGCCCCTCAGATTTAAGCCCTGCAAGTAAACGTTCTGCTTCTGTTTTGAAATAAACGCCTTTTTCGCCGCTTAATTGAATTCCAAAGCCTTGTGGTTTAATGCCATTTTGCTTTTGCGAAATCCAAATCACTTTTCCTGTCAAAGGAATTTTTATACTTTGTTCAGGCAAAGTCGCCAATAAGAAAACCTCATCACCCATTTTCACAGCTTGCTTTGATGGCACAAATAAACCGCCACCAACGACATAAGGCATGTAGCTCGCAAAAAGTGTTTCCACATCTGGAATATTAGCGTGAACAATCCCGCCCATACGTGGTTGCATGATGTTTCCCCTTAATTAAACATTCATCAGTTTGATACAAAGCTCATCTACGACCAGATTCCCCTGTACGTTCTGCTCAATGAACTGCTTAGACTGCTGTAATTCTGTATAAATCCCAAAGAGTGTTTCGAGCGAATATTGCTCTGCCAACACCCCAAAATCCAAATCTATATTTTTTATGGATTGATTTAGCTTGACACAAATTATATCGGACAACAAGTATTCAAACATTTGACTAAAATCACTAAAACTCAGTGCTTTATTCCACTTTGTCGCAATTGCCATCGGCATGTTTTTTTGTGTCACAAGTTTTTGCCAATCTTGTAGAAACTCTTGGCGCATATTTAGCCATTCGCTACTTGCCAATGAAATTGCTTGTAATGGCATTTGACTGGCTAAGTTCATGAGAACTTTGCGCTGGGTTTCACCACTATCGGGCAAATGCTGCTGTAAATATTGCTGTGATTGTTCGGGTTCAATACGATCCAATGCATAGTGCTGCATTCGACTACGAATGGTTGCCGGTAATTTCAAATAATGCTCTGCCAACAACATAATCACAATGCGTTCGCCAGGCTCTTCAAGTGTTTTCAGCAATGCATTTGATGACGCAATGTTTAATGCTTCAGCGGGCTCAATCAACACAACTCGCCAACCATCTACGGTTTGCTGTACAAAGGGCAATAAATCACGAATTTTTTCGATTTTAATTTTGGCATTTTGCTTTTTATTGTCTTCATCTGTGCTGATGTGGACAAAATTTGGATGTGTATCTGACTTTAACCACTGGCAACTCCCACACTCACCACATGGCTCAGTTCGCTCATCACGTTTTTGACACAGCACCCAAGCAAGAAATTGTTTTGCAAATGCCTCTTTACCACAGCCTTTTTTGCCATACAAAAGCACGCCATGTCCCAGTTGTGGAAAACGGCTGGTTAATGTATTCCATGTATTTTGCTGCCAAGGGTACACTTGCGCCACAATGTCATTTTGCATAAATCGTTTAACCTTATTCGAAGTTTGAAACATCCATTTGGTTCAAACGATCAAGGTCAGCTTGAGTGTCTACGCCCGGTGGTAGGTTCGCTTCTGCCACAGCAATGGCAATACGGTGACCATTTTCCAAAACACGTAATTGTTCAAGGCTTTCTAATTTTTCTAGCACACCCATATCCCAAGTGACATATTCTTGAAGGAGTTTTACGCGGTATGCATAAATTCCTAAATGACGAAAAGCTTGATGATGCAAGGTTTTTTCAGCTTGCTTTGCACCGTCTCGGTCATAAGGAATAGTCGCACGACTGAAATACAGCGCTTGATTGTGCTTTGACATCACCACTTTGACAATGCTGTCACGTTGAAATTCTTCTAGACTATGAATCGGCTCGCAGAGTGTCGACATTGAACATTTCGGCTGATCAACGAGTAATTGTGCAACTTGTTTTACCAATTGAGCGGGAAGCAAAGGTTCATCGCCCTGCACATTGACAATAATGTCATCACTTGCCCAACCTTTGATGCATGCAACTTCACTTAAACGATCTGTCCCTGATGGATGCTCTGCAGAGGTCAGTACCACATCAACCCCTTCTGCACGACACACTGCTGCAATACGCTCATCATCTGTAGCGACACAAAGGTCATCGAATCCTGCAACTTTTTTGGCTTGATCGACCACACGTAAAATCATCGGACGACCATGAATTTCAAGTAAAGGCTTACCCGGTAAACGTGAACTTGAAAAACGTGCAGGAATAACAATATGTTTCATAAATTAAATGCCTTCGGGAAGTTTCAGACCCAGTTTTTTCAACTGCGCATGCAAAGTTTCATAACACGCAGGTGACAACACTGCATCTACAGGAACAACCCATATTTCTCTTTTAAAATCTGGATTATTTTTGAGGATCGCTAAAATTTTAACTGCATCTTTTTCAGTGGTAATGATGGGATTGGCATCTTCAAATTGCAAATCACTCAGTTCATATTCATAATGATCTGGGAATTCATGACATTGAAATTGATGAATCCCCATGTTTTCTAGGGTTTTATAAAATCGTTGCGGAAAACCGATACCCACTACGGCATAAAAATCTTTATTTGCATCAAATGTCGTCACAAGATCTTTATTGAGCAAATAAGGCTGCGCCGCTTCTAGGTGCATATTCAGTGGAGAACTTGGATCTGCTGAATGCTCAATGACCGTTCCACTGGCAAGGCGCTTTTTCGGTTCACGCAAATAACCTTCAGGTAATAATTTTTCATTGCCTAAACCACGGTTATTATCCAGTACGATCCACTCCAACTGGCGTTGAAGCGCCCAATGCTGCAAACCATCATCACAGATAATCAAATCCAATTCATGCTTGGATAGTAGCAACTCAATACTTTGCTGGCGATTTGGACCGACCGCCATTGGCACACCTGTAGACTGAACGATTAAGCTCGGTTCATCACCCACGATTTCAGCCGTCGAGTCTAAATCCACATAGGCCGGAAATGGTCCTTGACCACCATAACCACGACTGATCACACCAACACGCAGCTTTAAGCTATTCAAATAACTGACCAAATGAATGAGCAATGGGGTTTTACCACTTCCACCCACTGTGATGTTTCCAATGACCATGACTGGAATAGGCGCTTTATAGCTTTGCTTAATACCTGATTGATAGAGTTTTTTATTGAGTAAAAAGCCGCCACGATAAAGCCATGACAAAGGTCTAAACACAACGAGCCACTTTGCCTGTTCATTCCAAGCATCCTGAATCAATTGTGCAAAAGACATGACTTAATTTTCCTCAAAATTACGCTGATGAAGTTGGTAATATGCACCACGCTGTGCTATCAATTCCGTATGCGAACCTTGTTCAATAATACGCCCTTTATCCATCACCACAATACAGTCTGCATTTTCAATGGTCGATAAACGATGCGCAATCACGATCGTGGTACGATCTTGCATCGCAGCGTCAAATGCTTGCTGAATGAAAAATTCAGATTCGTTATCTAGCGCACTGGTCGCTTCATCTAAAATTAAAATCGGTGCATTTTTCAAAATGGCACGCGCAATCGCAATACGTTGACGTTGACCACCAGATAGGTTTAAACCTTGCGCACCCAAAGGCGTGTCATAACCTTGCGGTAAATCCATAATAAAATCATGTGCAAATGCAGCTTTAGCAGCAGCAATGACTTGTTCATCTGTTGCATGCTCGAGCTGACCATAAGCAATATTTTCACGCACAGTACGGTTAAACAAAACCACTTGCTGATTAACCATCGAAATCTGAGTACGCAAGCTATTGAGTTCTATGTCGTGAATATCATGCTGATCAAGCAACAACTGTCCTGACGACACCTCTTGGTAACGAACCAACAGATTGACCAGTGAGGTTTTACCTGCACCTGAACGCCCAACCAATGCAACGGTTTGCCCTGCATTGATTTTTAAATTGAAGTCATGAATCGCATGGTGACCATCAGCATAGATCAAATTGACATTTTTAAATTCGACATCACCTTTCAAAGCAGGCTTCAGCGTGCCGTTATTTACTTCTTCAGGCATATCTAGCAATTCAAAAACTGAATAAGCTGCTGCCATACCACGTTGCAATTTTTCGTTGACATCTGTTAGGGTTTTAATCGGCTTACTGAGCATACCTGCCGCAGTAATATAGGCCACAAATTCACCGGCAGAAGTATCACCCATTATCTGTGGACGTAATGCAATAAACATCACAATACTCAGCGCAATGGACATGATCAACTGTACAATCGGACTGTTTAACTGCTGTACCACCACCATTTTTAAACCGCGACGCAAGTTCTCCATTGAACTGTCATGGAAGCGCTTTTGTTCGTAGTCTTGCCCAGCAAAGCCTTTAACCACCAAATTCCCTTGCACTGTCTCTTGTACGATATGGTTTACATCCCCCATAGTACTTTGAACTTGCATAGATAATTTACGCATGCGTTTAGCAGCTTTACGAATAATCACCCCGATAATTGGGCCAAAAATCAAAATACATAGGGTTAAACGCCAGTTGGAATAGAACAGATATCCCAACAGCGCAATCGTAATCAAACCTTGCTGTACAATCGTTTTGATTGACTCAGATGATGCAGCCGTCAACTGCTCAACGTTGTACATAATTTTCGCAGTGATATGACCACTCGAATTATCTAAATAATATTGTGAAGGTAGGCGCATTAATTTAGCGAATACCAACTGACGAATATTAAAAATCAAATTTCGTGAAATAACCGCGGTGAAATATCCTCCCATGAACAAACCTACACCACGGAAGAACATTAACAGCACCACCAATAATGGAAATAGCGCGGTAAAGCTTTGATCCTTGTTTTGAATCGCTTCAATAATGCGTTCTAAAAGCTTTGCGACAGAAACCTCTGTCGCCGCATTAATACTGAAACCCAACAATACAAGCAGGCCGATGCCCCAAAAAGGTTTTAAATAACTTAATAGGCGTAGGTAGACCTTAAAATCGTGCTTCACTAATAACCTCGAGTTGGTACTTTGGTACTGATGTTGACATTAACAAATCCAAGCTGACCTGCAACATCCATCACCCGAATCACATCTTGATGTGTTGCTTTTGCATCTGCGGCAATCACAAACATTAAATCACGACGATCATTGGAAATCTGTTTAATTGCCGTATTTAAATCAGAAACTTCTTTGCTGGCGAGCGACTGACCATTCACTGAGTAATGCCCAGTCGAATCGACCACCACTTCCACCTTCTGATCATAGTTCTTTGGCGGTACACCCTGTGCATCTGGCAAGGTCAAGTTCATACGACTCATCTGATTAAAGGTGGTCGAGAGCAACAAGAACACCAAAATAAACATCAGACAGTCAATCATCGGAGTAAGGTTGATATGCACATCTTCAACCTGACGACGTTTAAATTTCATGCGCAGTCTCCATTCAGCTAGCTTTCTGAATGTCCTGATATTCTACTTCAGGCGTTTTTTGATAAAACAAGGCTGCATGGAACAACGTAGACTGCTGCTCAAGTTCTGCAACATATTCTTGAACCAAACGTTGGAAATAACGGTGAGCAAATAATGCCGGCACTGCAATCAACATCCCTGCCGCAGTCGTGATCAAAGCTTTTGAAATCCCCGGCATCATCAATACTGGGTCACTATTGGTCCCAATATCAATCATTAAAAAGGCTTCAATGATACCGATCACCGTACCTAAAAGCCCCAATAATGGCGCTACAGCACTCAACGTTCCTAAGAAGTTGATATTTTTTTCCAAATAACCAATTTCTTGCGAAGCAGTCACTTCCATTTGCGCACGCGCATATTGCTCTGATTGAGCTTTACTTGCATAACCAGCATCAAGCACACGACCGAGTGTACTTTGCTGTAGTGCTGGACTTTGCTTTAGCTGCTGCACCACATCTTTCACTGATGTGTTCACATTCATCATCAAGTCATTTGGTAGCACCATTGATTTTTTTAAACGAATAAAACGTTCAATCGTGATCGCTACGGTAAAAATCGAGCAAATAATGAGTGGGATCATTAACCACCCACCCGCTTTGACTAATTCCCACATTTGATTTTCCCCAATAAATCGAATTTAAAAATTATTCAGCCAGACAAATATTTAAAATGCCATCTAGCTCTTCAAGAGTATGGTAGCTAATCACCAGCTTGCCTTTCCCTTGTTTATTATGATCAATTTTCACATCTGCACTGAAACGATCAGAGAGACGTTGTGTCAGTTGCTGAATGTCTGATGAAACACTTGGTTTCGCTTTTTGTTGTTTTGGTGCATTCAAATCACGAACAAATTGTTCGGTTTGACGTACAGACATACTTTTTTCAATCACCATTTCAGCAACTTTAAGCTGATCTTTGGCTTTTAACGTCAAGATCGCACGTGCATGCCCCATATCGAGCAAACCTTGCTGCATAAAGTCTTTGACTTGATCCGCTAAAGACAAGAGGCGTAGCAAGTTACTAATTGTGGTACGTGCTTTACCTACCGTATCGGCAATCTCTTGATGACTTAAACCAAACTCGTCATGGAAGCGTTGTAAAGCCATGGCTTGATCGATTGGGTTCAAATCTTGACGTTGAATGTTTTCAATCAATGCCAAGGCAATTGCCACTTGATCACTCAAGTCACGAACAATGGCAGGAACTTCAGTTAAACCTGCAAGCTGAGCCGCACGCCAACGACGCTCACCTGCAATAATTTCGTAGGGATGCTTTTCATCTTCTACAGGACGAATCACGATTGGCTGCATGACACCATGCTTTTCAATCGATGCAGCAAGTTCTTGTAAATCTTGTTCTTTAATGAAACGACGCGGTTGATACTCACCACGTTTCAATAAATGCACATCAATTTGTTTTAACTGTCCATGATCTAAAGCTTTTGCTTCGAGCTGTAGTTTTTCTTTTTGGATTGAGCCGAGTAAGGCATCCAGACCACGACCTTTAGCCAGTCCGCGTTTTTTTACGGTCATGCTTTAGTTCCTTTTTTTACTTTGGTTTTTTTTAACATCTCAGCTGCCAAGTTCAAATAAGCAACTGCACCCTTCGAGCTTTTTTCAAAATAAATTACTGGTAAACCGTGCGCAGGCGCTTCAGCCAAACGAATATTTCGCGGAATGACCGTGTCATAAAGTTTCTGACCGAAGTATTGTTCAAGCTCAGCAGACACATCACGTGTTAAGGCATTACGCGCATCGTACATGGTACGAAGCACACCCACGATCTCTAGATCTGGGTTTAAAGCTTGCTGAATACGGTCAATGGTTTGGGTTAGGTCAGCCAAACCTTCCAAGGCATAATATTCACACTGCATTGGAATAAGCACAGCACGTACCGCTGCAAGTGCATTGACAGTGATCAAACTTAAACTTGGTGCACAATCGACAATAATATAGTCGAAGTCTTTTTCGACGCTTGCCAATGCTTCGCGTAAAATAAACTCACGACCGTCTTGATCTGCAATTGCAAGCTCAACACCGGCCAAGTCACGGTTTGCACCTAAAACTTTATAGCCCACTTCCGCTTTATAAATAGCGGTTTCAATTGGCACTTCACCAAGTAAGACATCCGTGACTGAATACAACAAATCATTTTTTTGAATGCCCGAACCCATCGTGGCATTGCCTTGTGAATCCATGTCCACAAGTAAAACTCGTTTTTTTAATATGGCTAAAGATGCAGCCAAGTTCACAGCAGTTGTGGTTTTACCTACGCCACCCTTTTGGTTTGCAATCGCAATAATTTGAGCCATGGTAACCCCAGTCCTTTGAAAATTTTAAATACGTTTAAGAAAAATTAAATGACGCTGCTCATCAAGTCGTGGAACTTTTAATGCAACGATATCAATCTTGAAATCACTTTTCAGTGTTTCAACTTCTTCTTCAGGAATTAAGCCTTTCATCGACGCGATAATACTTTGCGCATGCATATACGGTTTAGACGCATCCACAAAATCCGTTAACGATGCAAAAGCACGACTGGTAATCACATCAAACCGCCCCAGTTCATTAATGCTGTCTTCATTTTCAACACGTGTTTGTACCGCAATGACATTTTTTAGTTTTAAGTCAGCAATAAATTGTTTTAAGAATCGAATTTTTTTACCGTTGGCATCTAAAAGCACACATTCACGTTCAGGCTGACACAGTGCAATGATCATGCCCGGCATGCCACCACCCGTACCGATATCCAATAAACGACCTGCAGGCAAATCATTTAGGATACTTAAGCTATCCAATAAATGCTTAACCAACATTTCTTTAGGATCACGAATAGCAGTCAAGTTATACGCTTTGTTCCACAGCACTAGGGCATCTTGGTATTTCAGCAATAGATTTAATGCTTCTTCACTCAAATCTAAGCCAAGCTTTTGACTACCTTGCTTTAAGTCTTGAAAAAAAGGATGCATAAAGAAGACATCTCAATAAAAATTAACTGAAGTATACCGATTTCTAAGCCGTGGAACAGTAGCTAACGCTTAGCGAATATGCACTTAATCGTACATGCCTTGGCGAATCTGTAGATCTAGATCACTTAAACGCTCAGGTGTGCCAACATCAACCCACGCAGTTTGCATTTTCTCAGCAGAAATTTTTCCATCCAACATGGCTTGTTTCAATAAAGGTGCGAGCGGACGCTTACCCGCTTCCAATCCATTAAACATGTTTGGATGTATAACTGCGATTCCGCTATAGGTGAGTGCCTCGCCTGCATGTTCTTGCTCAAAGGTATAACTACGCCCAGCATCCAAGATAAAATCACCCTTTGGATGTTGCGCTGGGTTGGTCACATAGACCAAGTGTGCCAAGTCATCTTTTAGCTCAACATTGAGCAAGGCCGAAAAATCGTAGGTCGTCCAGACGTCACCATTGACTAAAATAAACGGTTCTGTCCCAAGCAAAGGTAAAGCATTAATAATGCCACCGGCTGTTTCCAGACCTTCCGCTTCACGTGTCCAACGAATATCTACACCAAACTGCGAACCATCACCCAAAGTACCAATCAGGATATCTGCAAGCCATGCAGAATTGATGATGATTTCAGTTACGCCAATTTTTTTTAGCTTTTCTATATGCCAAACAATCAGTGGTTTTCCACCCACTTCAAGCAACGGCTTTGGCTTATACAATGTTAAAGGGCGCATCCGATTTCCGAGACCCGCCGCTAAAATCATGGCTTTCATTATGCAACAACCTCATAAGTGCCGTATTTGGCTTCAAATTTCGGCAATACTTTAGCCTGAATAAATTGCATAAAAGGTTGTAATTCTGCATACGGTTTACTTTCTTCGAGTAAATACCACATCACGCGCGGCAAATCTTTGAGATAACCCGACTTACCATCACGCTCAAATAAGCGCACAAAAATACCTAAAATTTTGATATGCCGTTGAATCGCCATGAGGTCTGCGTCTTGTTTGAATTGCTCAAAGCTACGACCTTCTTTTGCCGATGCAGGTAGCAAATCATAGAACGTCTTAAACCATGCATAAACGCGATCTGCATTCCACTGCACATAGGCATCACGTGTAATAGAAATCAAATCATAAGTATCTGCACCAATCACAGCATCTTGGAAGTCAATCACACCCTGATCTTGCTCACCATCAAGTACCATCAAATTACGGCTATGAAAATCACGATGCACAATCACTTGAGGCTGAGCCAATGCAGCATTGGCTAAGATAGCAAAGGTACGTTTAATCAGTGCCGATTCTTCTTCAGTAGGCTGCACTTGTAGAGATGGCAATAACCAATCGGTTAACAGCTCCATTTCAGAAATCAGCTTTTCATAGGTATATGCAGGAAAATGAGCAGTACCATCAATTGACTGTAATTGAATCAACTGTTTAAAACTTTGAGCATAATGTGCGTCTACTGTTTGATCATTCAACAACGTGGACAATAAAACATCACCAAAATCCTCTAACAATAAGAAGCCTTGATCAAGGTCTTTGGCCACGATATGTGGTACACGCACGCCATGTGCATCAAAAAATTCATCAATCGACACAAAAGGACCACAATCTTCTTTTTCTGGTGGTGCATCCATGAGCATAAATGTTTTATTATTCAATTTGATTCGTGCATAACGACGGAAGCTTGCATCGCCTGCTAAGAAGTTAATTTCAAATTGATCTGAATCGAGTACAGATGAAATCCATGTTTGTATCAATTGTTCACGTTGTGTATTCATTTGCGATAAATTCTAATACAGGCTGAGTTTTTAAAGTGCTAAGTGTAGCTACTTATCAACTTTTTCTCTATGATGCGACAATAATTAATTGCGATTAAGCATACCTGGTTAATGAGACAAATGAAGCATCAGTTTAAATTTAATCCTTTAGCGACTGCGATCTTAACCCTTCTATGTGGTAGCTCGTTACCAAGCTATGCAGCACCTGTTTCAAACCCGTCCACGGATGACGATACAGAACAACTCAAACAAAGCATTTCAGAAGCTTATCCGGGGCAGCAGTTCTTCGAACAATATTATGTCGATAAATCTGCACCTGAAGCACAGATTCGCAACACCAATCAATTAAGTTCTGCGTTTTGTACAGGCACCTGGATTACCCCAGTTGCTCCAACAACGAAAGCAGTCGCACCTGAAGATGCAACCTCTACCATTACCGCAGACTATGGTCATTTTGACCCGAATGGCGACTCCATTCTTGAAGGTAATGTTCTGATTGACCAAGAAGGTCGTCAAATTCGTGCCGATCAAATCAAAATTGATAAAACCCAAACCTACGCCAATGCTTCTGGCCGCGTGCAAATGGCACAGTCTGGGCTGATTTCGCAAAGCGATTCCATTGATTACAATTTAAAAACCCAACAGGGTGATTTAAATAACAGTTTCTTTATTGCTGAACAGCAGCATGCACACGGTCGCGCTGAGAAAATTTCACGTACTTCAACCGAAACACTCGAATTAGAAAACGCTGTTTATACCACTTGTCCACCTGATGAAAAACCAACGTGGAAAATTCAAGCAGACAAAATTAAGCTGAATCAAGAAACTGGTCGTGGTGAAACCAAAGGTACAACATTATATGTAAAAAACGTACCTGTGATGGCTGTGCCCTATTTCAACTTCCCGATTGATGACCGTCGTACCACAGGTATTTTGACCCCAAGCTTTGGTTTTACCAATGATGGTGGTGTTGAACTTGCCGTTCCCGTCTATCTCAACCTTGCACCAAACTATGATGCAACGGTCACACCACGTTACATTGCAGACCGCGGTCCAATGATGGAAGGCGAATTCCGCTATCTCACTGAAAACTTTGGTTCAGGGATGGTGTGGGGTGGTTATTTACCATCCGACCAAAAGTATGATGATCAGGATCGTAAAGACTTACATTTCCTCCACAACTGGAAAATTAACGATCAATTTACAACCAATTTAGAATACAATTATGCATCTGATAAAGACTATTTCTCAGATCTCAATAATAATCCAAACTCAAAAACTGACCTAAACTTACGCCGTGCATGGGAACTCAATTATAAAAATGGTATCCCTGGCCTAAAAGCACAGCTCAAAGTTGAAGACTTCCAAACACTGGATAAAACTGTCAGTGATGAAGACCGTCCATATGCGCGCTTGCCGCAATTCCTACTGAACTACAAAGTTGGTAATCCGCTCGGCTTACAGTACGAATTTAACAATGATACGGCTTACTTCAAAAAGAACTTACGTAGTAACAATATTCCAAGCAATACTGGCAATTCGCCAATGTATGAGCCAAGTGGTGCACGTATTTATAACGACTTTAGTGTACGTTATAACTATCGTACTCCTTGGTCGTTTGTGATTCCTGAAGCGACGATTCGTAACGTCAACACGATTTACGATCAAGATACCGTTAATGCACAAAACATTAGTTCATCAAATGAAAGTAAATCGGTCGTTGTACCGCAATTTACTTTAGATGCGGGCCTTGTGATGGAACGCGAAGGTCGTTATCTTCAAACCTTAACGCCACGCTTCTTCTATGCGTATTCTCCATACAAAAACCAAGACACTAATCCGAACTTTGACTCAACCACAGCGTCAATTAATTATGACCAGTTATTTAGTCCGCGTCGGTTCTATGGTAATGACCGTTTAGAAGATAATAACTTCGCATCTCTAGGCTTGAGCTATAGTTTATTTGATGATGTTGGTCTTGAGCGTTTAAAAGCCAGCGTTGGTCAAAGTTTCTATTTTGAAGACCGTCGTGTCACACTGAACAACGTCTCTGATAAATTTGATACCGAACGCCATACCGGCCCTGTCGTGAGCATTTCTAGCCAATTATCTGACAGCATCAGTGTGAATGCCAATTCAGCATGGATGGCGAATGGTGATAATGCTCAGCGCGATATTCAAATGTATTACACAGGAAATAAAAGCAATTTATACAATGTCGGTTATTTCTATCGTAAAGACATTCCGAATCGCCAAGACAGCTATGACCAAGCAGTAGCATCGTTTATTCAACCTATTCACAATAACTGGCGTATTATCGGTCATGCACAATATGACCTCGACAACAGTATTGCGCGTGAATATTTACTTGGTGTGAACTACGAGTCATGCTGCTGGGGTGTTTCAGTTTATGGTCGTTCGTACTATAACGATTTAGATGATGTAACATCTTCAGATGTTAAACCAAAACGTGCCATTATGGCGGAGTTCACCCTAAAAGGTTTAGGTGGCTTCAACAATAAATTAACCTCTTTGCTTGAAAACCGAGTGTTGGGTTTTAACAATATTAATCAATCTTGGACAGAACGTTAATGAAGACAAAACAGTTAAAACAAATTTTTAAAGCGTCAGCCTTGGCACTTTGCCTATCGACTTCTGTATCTGTATTTGCTGCTGCGCAACCTAAAGATGAAATTGTAGCTGTCGTTGACAATAGCGTGATTCTACGTAGTGATCTTGATCAAAGCATTGCCGAGATCACTCACCAATTTCAAGCAAAAAAACAAACCGTCCCACCGACTGAATATTTGCAGCAACAAGCTTTAGAACAGCTGATTTCGCGCCAAGCACAGCTTGAACAGGTTAAACGCTATAACGTCAAAGCGGATGAAAAATCGCTCAATGAAGCCGTACTTAAAGTTGCGAAAGATGCCGGCTCTCCAAGCTTAGAAGCGTTTCAGCAAAAATTAGATGCTGTTGCACCAAATACCTATGCAGGTTTACGTGCACGTATCGCTGAAGACATCGCGTTACAACGCCTACGCCAACAGTTGGTCACTTCTCGTATTCAAATCAGTGACCAAGATGTGAAAAACTTCTTAAGTTCACCACAAGGTCAAGCTGCGCTAGGTAATCAAGTCCACGTCTTACATGTACGCGTTGCTAGCAGTGATAATGCCGTTAAAATCGCTGAAGACATTCGCAAAGAACTGGCAGCAAGTAACGATGTTAAAGCGATTACCAACAAATACAGCACCAAAGACATTAAAGTTGACGGTGCAGATATGGGCTTCCGCAACTTATCTGATATTCCAGATGAACTTGCTGCACGTGTAGCACCTTTGCAAGTCGGTCAAACCACTGAACTGATTTCAGTACGTGATGGCGTTCATGTTTTAAAATTGGTTGACCGTAAAGGTGGCGAACAAAAAGCCATTGTTCCACAATACCAAACTCGCCATATCTTGATTCAACCTTCTGAAGTGGTGAGTCCTGAAAACGCAAAACAAATGATAGACAGCTTGTATAACCGCCTGCAAAAAGGTGAAGATTTTGCTGTCTTGGCTTCAACATTCTCGAATGACACCGGTTCTGCTGCCAATGGTGGTAGTTTAGGTTGGGTTAGCCCAGGTGTTATGGTTCCAGAATTTGAAGCGATGATGAAATCAACAGCGAAAGGTGAAATCAGCAAACCTTTCCAATCTCAGTTTGGTTGGCACATCCTGCAAGTAACAGATACACGTCAACAAGACATGACACATGAAGTACAAGAACGTATGGCACGTCAGATTTTAGGTGAGCGTCAATTTGACACTGAACTGGACAGCTGGTTACGTGAAATTCGCAACAATGCCTATGTTGAAATTAAAGATCCTACTCTAGATCGTAAAAAGAAATAAGTGAATAAACAAAAAACCAGCTTCGGCTGGTTTTTTTATGTCGATTCTTATCATCATTCAGCACTTTAGTAATTATTACATACCCTTTGTGAAAACAATCTACTCTTTTATAGGCAAAAAAAACCTCCCATTTGGGAGGTTTTTTTTAATTCAATTAACGATTGTTGTTTTCGTCGTCTTGAGCATCTTCAAATTTAGTTTCGCCATCAAAACCAGCATTTTGACCGCCGAAACCACTTTGACCACCGAAGCCACCTTGACCACCAAAGCCACCTTGAGAGCCAAAACCACCTTGACCACCGAAGCCACCTTGGCCACCGAAGCCACCTTGGCCACCGAAGCCACCTTGACCACCAAAGCCACCTTGACCACCGAAGCCACCTTGTTGACCGCCGAAGCCGCCTTGTTGACCACCAAAGCCGGCAGCGCCTTGAGCACCAGCAGGAGCACCAGCAGGACGTGGGTTACGTGCTGGAACAACAGTTGAAATAGCATGTTTGTAAACCATTTGGCTTACAGTATTTTTTAATAAAACAACGTATTGGTCGAAAGATTCAATATGACCTTGTAATTTAATACCGTTGACAAGGAAGATTGACACAGGAATACGTTCTTTACGGAGAGAATTTAAGAACGGATCTTGTAAAGTTTGACCTTTAGACATGTTATAACTCCAAAAAATAATAAAAATCAGCGCAAAAGCTACCTTTACTTTTCAATTAAAAATTATCAAAAAGGTAGTCTGTAAATTTTGCTTTATCCGTAGCACTTTCGCAAGTCTTCTTGAGCCTGCTGCGCAGTTAAATATGTAGTAAATTTATGCGTTTCTTGCAAAGATCTTAACCAAGTATATTGACGTTTTGCAAGTTGTCGTGTTGCAAAAAGTGCCTTATCCTCCATTTCACGCTGTTTTTCGCTACTTTGATCACTATTTTTCAAAAAATCTAAAGCTTGACGATATCCAACTGAACGCATAGAGGGTAAATTTTCATCTAAATCGTATTTTTCAATGAGAGCTTTCACTTCATTTAAAAATCCAATTTCCCACATTATTTTTAGACGTTGAGCTATACGCTCATGTAATTCTAATCGGTCAGGCAATAATGCGTAATTATGAAAATTGTATCGGTATGGTACGTTTTTAGGTTGCTCAGCTTGTAACTGCGTAATGGGTTTACCTGTTAACTTAAAAACTTCGAGCGCACGGATAATTCGTTGCTTATCACTCGGTTTAAATTTTTCACCTGCCAATGGGTCTACATTGCACAGTTCTGCATATACAGCATCCCAACCTTGCGACTCAGCTTTGGCTTCAATTTCAGCACGTACGGCATAGTCTGCACTCGGTAAGTTTGAAGACAACCCTTCCAATAAAGCCTTGTAATACAACATCGTACCACCGACTAATATCGGTGTTTTACCTCGTGCATGCATATCATCAATCAGCACACAGGCATCTTCCACAAAGTTCGCTGCCGAATACACTTCTAGCGGACTGATAATATCAATCAAATGATGTGGATATTTCTCCAACTCAGCTTTACTCGGCTTGGCCGTACCAATATCCATATCCTGAAAAACCAAAGCAGAATCGACTGAAATTAATTCGAATCCACCTTGCTCGTATAACTCACATGCCAAGGCGGTTTTACCGCTTGCAGTTGGTCCCATTAAGTTGATGACCGGCAATTGATTTGACATGTAAAACTACTCTCCCCGAGCAAAAAGTTTATCTAGCTGTGCCAATGGAAACGCACGCCACGTCGGACGTCCATGGTTACATTGGCTGGCAAATTCAGTTTGTTCCATCTGACGCAGTAATGCATTCATTTCAGATAGACTTAAAATACGGTGTGCGCGTACAGCGCCGTGACAGGCCATGCCTGCCAATATTTGATCGCGCTTTTGTAGTAACCCTGCAACCTGATCACTTGGGTCTAAATCATTTAATAAATCTGGGATCAACGCATCAAAGTCTGCTTTATGCAAAATGGCAGGAACACCTCGGACAATAACTTGCTCATCGCCATATTGATCTATTTCTAAACCTAGGTGTGCCAATTGTTCTTTGAGCTCATCGACGCGCATCGCTTGCATCCGACTGATACTGACGACTTTAGGAATCAGCAATTGCTGTGATGTCCAAAACTCAGGTTTATCCCAAGCCGTTTTCATTTGTTGTAAAACGATGCGCTCATGCGCAGCATGCATATCAACAATGATTAAACCTTCGGTGTTTTGGGCCAAAATATAAATACCATGCAATTGCGCAATGGCAATCCCCAAAGGATGCTCATCGACTTTCTGCTGAATATGTTCAGCCAAAGAAGTATCAGGATCATTTGTAGACTCAGTTTGACGTAAAGGCGCTAAATAACTTTGCAATGCATTATTGAGCTGTCTGGAACCCCCTATATTTGACTGATATCCGGCGCTATTGTTCGATGCATTTGAATTTTGCTGTGTATACCCTTCTTGCCCTGTTGACGCATGATTTGAAGCATATTGCACAGCAGCCGGCGAACTAAAATCAGTAAGCCCGCCCGCGATCTCTGGACTGACAAAATTTGTGCCTTGCTCTGCAACTGGCTGAGGTTGATGTAATGAAAATTGTTCCTGATGACGCGGCTGCGGAATAATATTTTCGTGTGCCTGCCCATCAAGTTTCATTGCAGATGACAATTCGGCGGTCGCGGTTTGAAATTGCGCTAATGTCGATTTGGCAAAATGGCGGACAAACTCATGTACTTCACGTTGATTTAGAAACCGAATTTCATGCTTGGTCGGATGCACATTCACATCGATATTTTCTGGATCAACTTCCATAAACAACAAATAAGCGGCATGTTGATGCCCATGCAAAATACCGTCATAAGCCATGCGAAGTGCATGTGAAACGGTCTTGTCTTTTACGATACGTCCATTCACATAGACATATTGCATATCGGCCTGCGCACGTGCATCTGAAGGATGGCCTAACCAACCACTGAGACGCATATTGACGCTATCAGCATCTATCCAGTACGCATTTTCAGTAAATTGACGGCCTAATAATTGTTGTACCCGCTGAAAACGGAGCGCGCCACTGTCTGCAATAGGCAAGTTCAGCTTAATACTATTGTTATGCTCAAGGACAAAACGTATATCAAAATGGGTCAGTGCCAAACGACGGACAATTTCTTCGATATGTCCAAACTCAGTCCCCGGTTTTTTGAGGAACTTACGCCGTGCAGGCACATTAAAAAATAAATCTTGCACACGGATGGTGGTGCCTTGCGTCGCTGCCACAGGCTGAATTTCTTGCGAATCAAATGCGGTGCCATTTACTTCGACCTGATAGCCTACACCGTCATCATTTTGGCTACTGGTCAATGTCAAACGAGACACCGCAGCGATCGAAGCCAAGGCTTCCCCACGAAAACCTAGACTTACAATGGCATGCAAATCTTCAGCAGTTTGGATTTTACTTGTGGCATGGCGCATGACCGCCAAAGGTAAATCTTCAGGGTGAATACCCCGACCATTGTCTATTATTTCAATCAGTGTACTGCCGCCTTGTTCAATACGAACAATCAGCTCAGTCGCCCCTGCATCAATGGCATTTTCCAGTAATTCTTTGACCACAGAAGCGGGACGTTCAATCACTTCCCCTGCGGCAATTTGGTTGGCTAAGGCAGGATCAAGCGTTCGAATGCGGCGGGCACTGATTTCATTCAGCATGGTTAAATTTTTGCTCCAAAGCGTTTTGCAAAGTTTTTGAAGAAGAACTTAAAGTCGCTGTACGGGTGGTTTCATCCGCAGACTTTTCAATATTAATAATTAAATCAGCCTCAGGGATTTCGTCGCCCCCTTTAGATGGCCATTCAAATAAAAATAGGGCGTTCGGCGTTTCTAAATAATCACGGATACCCATAAGTTCAAGCTCATAAGGGTCATTCAGACGATATAAATCAAAATGAAAAATATCTTGTCCTTGAATATTGTAAGGTTCAACTAATGTATAGGTTGGACTTTTTACCGCACCTTGATGACCCAAGTGTTGTAAAAAATAACGTGTTAACGTGGTCTTTCCTGCACCCAAGTCACCAATTAAATACGCTACACCCGTCGTAAAATGCGTCGCCAGTACGGTAGCTAAGTTTTGGGTATCGACTTCACTATTAAGTTCCAGACTGAATGAATACTGCATATTACTCACAACATGTACATAAGAATTAAATATGATAGCATCGCACTGGCTAAAATGGATATGTTCACACTACAGATTGAGCATTTTTCATGATGTGTTCTCTGCTTCATTTGCTCAGTTTTTAGATCTTTCTTCATGCACAGTTTTGAATTTACTCCCCCGATGATCAATGGTGTCAGTGCCAGCAAAGTCTTCCTAGACGGTCAACACACGCAAGCCTCTAGCGTCTATGCATATTTGTGTGAACAATTTCCTCATATCCAAGCAGCAGAGTGGCAACAACGATTTAAGGATGGATTGGTCTATGCCGCAAATGGTGACGTTTTAACGATAGACAGTCCTTTTGAAGCCAATCGTCATGTTTATTATTATCGATTCTTAGCGCATGAAATCCATGTTCCTTTTGAGCATCAGATTTTGTTTGAAAATGATCATTTCATTGTGGTCGATAAACCACATTTTCTCACCATGAGTCCAACCGGTCAGTATGTACAAGAAACCTTATTGGTTCGACTCAAAAAACAAACGCAGCTTGAACAGCTAACGCCGATTCATCGTTTAGACCGTGAAACTGCCGGCGTGGTGCTGTTTTCCAAATGTGTCGAAAGCCGTGGGCTGTATCAACAAATGTTTGCCACTCGAAACGTTCAAAAAACCTATCATGCCATTGCAGCTTATCGAGATGAATTAAATTTCCCAATCACAACTCGCTATCGCATGGAAAAAGGTCAACCTTTTTATACAATGCAAATAGTAGATGGTGAACCTAACAGCGAAACCTTCATTCAGCTGATCCAGCAGCATGGAAACCGCGCTAAGTATGAATTAAAGCCACATACCGGCAAGCAGCACCAACTCCGTGTGCATTTAAATGCTTTGGGCATTCCAATTCAAAACGACCCCTTTTATCCAGTAGTGCAACATAAGGCAGAGGATGATTTCAGCCAACCTTTACAACTACTTGCGAAACATCTTGAGTTTATCGATCCTGTGACAGAGCAGGCTTTTCAATTCAGTTCTGCCTATGAATTGACACTGTAAATCGATTGTCATTACATTAAATTGATAAAATACTGCCGAACATTCTTGAATTTATGATAGTTTTGATTAGAATAAATGCGAAAAGTTAAGTATTTTAAAGCTTTCTAAGAATATGAGAAAAACTGAAGTCTACCAAATCCGCCTCGATTCACAGGAAAAGAAACAGGCCTTTGCCGTGTTTAAGCAATTAGGCATTACACCTGCACAGGCTGTACGTCTATTCTTTAAACAAGTTGTTTTAACCAAATCGATCCCCTTCTCTATTGAAAACCAAAATATCAATATTGAACAATTGATTAAGTTACGTAAATTAAAACAACAAGAAGCTCAAGCCATTTCAACCACTGAAATTAGCCCTGCGGAATTAGAAATTTTAAATAATGATCCATTATTAGATGATGATCATCTCGACTTGTTTGAAGAGCTCAATGCAATTTTGGGTGAAGGTGACAAAACTTAACACTGTCGCATTTATAAACAATTTATAAATCAACCAATTTCGAAAATTCGATATGCTTCATGCAAGACTGATAAAAATAGCATGGAGTATAGAAAAAAATGATCGTTCGACGCGCAACAGAAGCAGACCTTCATCCACTTGCTGTTTTATTTGATGAATATCGCCAATTTTATGGCACCTCTTCTAATCTTGATATCTCATATAAATTTCTAAGACAACGTTTTGAAAATAATGAAAGTGTAATTTTTATTTGCTTAAAAGATGATGTGATTACTGGGTTTATCTTACTGTATTTGGGCTTTTCATCTGTGGCTTGTTCAACCTACTATATTTTAGATGATGTCTATGTCAGCCCTGTATATCGTCGTCAGGGTTCAGCCAAACAATTGATCGATACCGCGGTTCTCTTTGCTCAACATGAAGGTGCGCTTCGAATCAGCCTCGAAACTCAAAAAAATAACTATCACTCACATCAGCTCTATGAATCGATGGGCTTCATTAAAGATGATGAATTTCAAACTTATCATTACTTTATTCGCTAATGCCTTGCTCGGCATTAAAATACATCATCAACGCATATTAGAAACGAATCTTTCGATCAGTAGATAGCAGACATATTAAGGGGCTTTAATACCGCACATTCATCCTTCAAATGATGACGTATCAAAGCCCAATACCCATTACTGTGGATTTAGATTTTCACGAAATTTCGATTGTTCAATTTGCGCTGCATTCAAATAAATCCATTCACCCTCAGCGAGATCTTCAAGCTTTAATTGTCCAATTTGAGCTCGATGTAAAGTTTCAACTTTATTACCGACAGCCGCCAACATCCGCTTTACTTGATGATAGACCCCTTGATGGACAGTCATTTGTAATTGCTGTGAAGCCAATAGCTGTACATCGGTTGCAGCGAAGATGCCTTTTTCGTTTCGAAGCTCCACGCCTTGTTCTAATTGTTGTATTTGCTCAGGCGTCACAGGATCTGCGGTATGCATCGAATACACTTTGGCAACATGCTTTTTAGGGTGTGTAAGCGCTTGTAGATATTGACCATCATCCGTGAGCAGCAACAGTCCAGTGGTGTCTTGATCCAGTCGCCCGACGCATTGCAAACCACGATTTAACAGCACATCATCAAATAATTCAAAAACACTAAAATGATGGGTTGCCTGATGCGAACATTCATAACCTTGGGGTTTATTTAACGCAATATAGATATGCTCACGATAGACATAGTCCTGACCATGCACACTGTAAGTTAAATCATTCAAGTCCAGTTTTTGCTTTGGATTATCTACAATCTCACCGTGTATTTCGACCGCACCATTTTTAATCAACTGTTGGCAATATTTACGCGAACCAAAACCTTGTGATTGCAGCATTTTTTCCAAAAACATAGAACAACCTAATAAACACCATATATTGCTATTTTATACTGAACCACGAGCCAACTTGCAGGAAAAATAGCGGAAATAATCTTGAACGCCAGTTTTTAATGTTTCTGCGCTACACTATTGATTATTTATTGAAGTTTCTCACGAATATCCTATGTCTCAGTTGGATTTAAATCTGATCGTGTTATTGGTGTTATTGGCTTGTGGCATCTTTAGCCACAATACAGCGATCACCATAGCAGCAGGTGTCTTGATTATTTTCCGCATCACGCCTTTAAGTGAATTTTTCCCCTATCTGCAACAATATGGCTTAAACATTGGCATTATTATTTTAACCATTGGCGTACTCACGCCGATCGCTAGCGGAAAAATACCCGGTGATTCGATTTTAAAATCCTTTTTAAGTTGGAAATCCCTCGTCGCAATCGCCATTGGCATCTTTGTCGCATGGTTAGGCGGTCGCGGTGTCAAACTGATGTCCAATCAGCCAGATGTGGTTGCCGGACTATTGATTGGGACAGTCGCAGGTGTTGCCATGCTGCGTGGTGTACCTGTCGGCCCACTCATTGCAGCAGGCATCTTGTCGCTACTGATTGGGATTAAACAATAAGGCCGTTGCTGACATAGCGGTTTAACAAAATTTTAATTTGAGCCATGCTGCATTTGAAATAAACGTCGACTAAGCATGATTCCAACGAATGATAATGCTGACATCAAGATCCCCGCCCAAAACCACGCTCCAGTTTGTGAAACCACAGTGGCAATCACAGGTGGCAGAACAAATTGTGATATGGCAGAGCATTGTAAAATCATGCCGACCGTCGTACTAATTGCCGCAGGATAAGGTGCAAAATGCAGTGATTGCGCAAAGACCGTCGCAGCAACCAAGCCTCCAAAAAGCGAAAAACTAAACACCGTTAAATATTGCAGTAAAAAAGGTAACGCATCTTTAGAGAGATAAAATCCTAAAGAGCAAATGATCAAGACAGCAAAACCCAGTTGGACTAAAGTTCTAGCTTGAAAACCACGCTGTAATAACAGTCCGCAACCCCATGTGCCCACTGCATTCGCAACGGCAACACTGGCTGTTAAAGCGCCTGCCAATTCAGCTGAAATTTGGTTTTGTGCATAAATCATCGGTAAGAAACCCACCAATGCAAACCACTGCCCTGCATATGTCCCAAAAATGAGCGCCAAAAGCCATGCTGCAGGATGTTTCAAGGTATCTCTAATGAGACCAATAATAGGTGTTGTATTCAGCGCCACATTAGGCTGAGGAATAAACATAGCGATACAGAGTAGTAATGCTGCAGTAATCATAGCGAAACTGAGCCAAACCACACTCCAACCATATTGAGCAATTAGAAATGGCGCAACCAATAAGGCTATGCCCATACCTCCGCCCATATAAGCACTCCACAGTCCCATCTTTGCTCTGATGTGCTGTAGCGGTACAAGCTGACGGATAAATGCAGGCCCTGTGAGTGTCACCAATAAGAAGCCAAATCCTTCTATGACACGCAGTAGCAACAAGACATCAAAGCTTTGTGCAAAGCTCCCCCATGCACTTGCTATCGTCAATAGACTTAAGCCCAATAAGATACACAGTTTAAATCCAATTTTTTGGATATAACTACCAATCAACAATGCAAAGCACATTCCTGCACCCTGTACTAGTGAGAGCAATAAACCAGACTGAATAAAGCTAATGCCGAGTTGCTGTTGTAATACAGGTATTGCGGGCGGTAGTTTCCCGATATGCATTGCAGCAATAAAACCTGCCGCAATAATGAATAAATCTTTTGACATCCCTTTCATTGAATTGTCATGCTCTTTTCGCCATGCAATAGTGCACAGCTTAACAATTCAAAATATTATTTTGAGTCAAAAAACAAATGACCTTAGATGATTTTTCAATTATTTAATCATCTTGCACCGTCACATGCTAAGCGCACTTTGATTTAAATTAAACAATGATACTTAGTAATGTCATCCGCATTTGTTTGAGACAGGACAAGTTTTCATCAAAACGTTTTGCGATACTTTAGATAATATGAAGGTAGTGAAGGAATTCACCTACATAACAATTAGAGAATTATTTAGGCAGTACGTTATTCAGGATTGATTTGTTTCCGTACACGCTTATTGGCGTACATTTTCAAATCTGCCATTTCGACCAATTGATCGATAGATTGAGCATCTTCTGGAAATAAAGCCATGCCTATACTGGCACCAATTTTCAAGCTCATTTGCTCAAATACAAACGGCAGTCCGCAACTTTCTGCGATTCGATTCATCGCCGTTTGCGCACGTTCTAAGTTGGCAATATTGGTTAAGATCACAGCAAATTCATCACCACCCAAGCGTGCAACCAAGTCATCTTGACGTGTTTCACGCAAAATGCGCTGTGCAATTTCTTTCAGTGCAGCATCCCCAATGCGATGTCCAAACTGATCATTAATCGGCTTCAGACCATCCATATCAATCATCAAGATACCTAGCACTTTTTTCTGCGCACGTGCTTTTTCTATCCCTTGGCGTAAAAAGTCGACAAACAAAGCCCGATTGGCTAAGCCGGTTAAGCTATCTTGAGTCGCCAATTTATATAACTCTGTCGCACCGAAACGTGTTGCATGGTACATCGCCGCAGCGATCAACTCAGACATCAAACTCAATATATGTAAATCAGCTTCCTGAAAGGCATCGACTTGGTCAGAGTAAATCTTTAAAACACCAACACCTTCATCACAGTGAATCAATGGCACCACAGCCATCGAACGCAACCCGACACGTCGACATGCCACGCGATCTACCCGTGCATCTGTTTCCGAATCTTGGCAATACAGTGTTTGTTTTTGCGCTATACATAGACCCGATAAACTATTTTCAATATGAAGTCTTAGACCCAGTAAATGGCTCGCCCCGCCAGACACTGCACGATAGACCATATCACCATCTTCAGCCAACTCTACAACTGCACCTTTAGCATGTGTAATCTGCTGCGCCTGTTCTGCGACCACGGTCATCACTGCATTTAGATCTAAACCCAGTTTGGCAATAGCTGTCTGCGTTTGAATCACAGACATGAGTTGAGTTGGTGATGGTTCTATAGTATTCGGCATGATTGAGCTCAAACAGGTTTCAGTGTGAGATACAGCTCAATTCTAAAAATTATTCATCCACTTGTATAGCAATCTTAAAGTGATTTCTGTGCATTCAAGCACTTTAGATACAACTCTTTCAAATACTGCTCTTCGAAAGAAAATGCACTCAAGGAAACAACAGAGCAAGCAGAATCATCGATACATATTTCAAAGGTCGGGGAAAGTCATAATGTATGGATGGCCCACGTATTTTACGACTCTCCCCTCTATATTATTTCAAGGCGTAAATTTCACTCTGCATCCATTCTCCGCCTTCCAATTGCACATCAACAGCCACACGTTGATATTCAGCACCTTCAAATTCATCTAAAGCCGCCCAATGAGCTGCTAAGTTTTCAGAGATAAAAACATAGCCTTCAATGGCTTGACCTGCCTTCGATAAACGAATGCCCGGACTGCCCATCGCTGCACCCCAGCCTTTATGTTCTAATTCACCCCAAACCACACCTTTCTTCCACACACCACCTATGCGCTCCATCACATTAGCATTGGGCTGACCTAGACGTAATGTCCCGTATACAAAAAGATTCTGAATCATAGATCCCCCTTAGTTGGAATAATATTGATTGCGTTTTTGTGAGAATTTCGCCAACTGTTTTAGGAAGCCTTCAAAGTAGCTTTTTTCAGCCTCTTCGGTACGATAACCGGCGTACAAAGTCCGTCTTAAACCTTCAGGTGAAACACAATCTAAACGTCGAGAGGTCACCCAACCTTTTTGTTCATATTCATTTACCACCCAATCAGGTAATGCCGCGATGCCACGACCGCTTGCAACCAACTGAATCAGCATCTGGGTCAAATCTGTCGTACGAACGTGTTTAGGCTGAATATTGGCCGGTAAAAATAATTTTGCCATGATATCTAAACGATGTTTATCGACCGGATAGGTTATCAGCGTTTCTTCTGCTAATTCTTGAACAGTCACATTTGTCGCACGAACCAATGGATGTGTATTGGACAATACCAAACGAGACTCATATTCAAAGATAGGGAAATATTCCACACCTTTTAAATTGATTGGGTCTGCCGTAATCAGAAGATCAAACTCGCCCGTTTGTAATAGTTCATGCGGATTGGCTTCAAAGCCAGAGGCAAAGTCTAAATCTACATCGGGGTATTGCTGACGGTAGACATTCAATAACGGCATCAGCCAATCAAAACAACTATGGCATTCTGAAGAAAAAATAATTCGGCCGGTTTGACCATGCACAATACGTGTAATGTCCGATTGTGCAATTTGAACTTGCGGCAAAATATCATCAGCAAGGCGTAGTAAACGTTGCCCAACATTCGAAAAAGTAACAGGACGTGTGCGTCGGTTCACCACCTCTACCCCATACCAATGATCTAGCTCTTTCAACTGGTGTGAAAGTGCAGAAGGCGTTAAACACAGATCATTAGATGCAGCGACCAAAGAACCGTGTTCTCTGAGTGCCAATAAGGTTTTAAGATGGCGTAATTCCAACATGATTGTTCTCAACTAAACTTGGGAGCAACTTTGCAATCAAATTGTTTTCGCAAAGTATTAATGAATTATACTCATCTTATCATTATTTTATTAAGTATTATTCATTTGAAGTTTTATTTGGAACTTTAACCACCAATTCATCGTTTTTAAGCAGATGCAAAGGATGAAAATAAACACGATGCCCCCTTATTAAAAAAGCCAGATTGATCAATCTAGCTTTAAATGTATGTAATCCAAAGAATGTGTTATTCCACAAATAATAAAGCCAAACGAACTTGGTCATATCCCATGCGTGGACTGGTTAACTCCACAATTGGACGCAACTTAACCGTGCCGTCATCATTATAATGTGCTGGGTCTTGTCGTTTCGCCAAACGTTTATAGATTTTACGCACCTGCTCAACCACGTCTTCTCCCGGATGTGCCACCGAGATATCTAAACCTTGCTCTTTTTGCAGACGAGCCAAATGGTTAATAATCGTAGCTGGTGTTAAACCACGCTCCACAGCAATATCCTGAATTTCATAACCTTCCTCAAACAACTCCCGAGTTTGATCTAAAGTCGCTGTGGCAAAGCTTTGTTTTGCACCAGTTTTGGCTATTTTCTTTTCATTGCGCTCGATTTCCACTTCATTCAGCGTTCCACCACAATGACGAATAAAGGCTTTATGTTGTACGGTTAAATCAGCCTCTGCAAAATTGGTTTCCGCTTCGTCAGAGAGCTCCTGAAAACGTCGATCGGCTTTAATCGCCAAACTGTCGAGTTCTAAGGCTTGTTCATTAAAACCAAGTAAACGCAGACCATCTAATGTTTTTAAACGCGACAATGCCACATAACCCTGACCTTTCTCAAAAGTATGCGTTAAGTTAATTTCAGCCGCTGCAAGGGTCATCCCTTGAGATTTATGAATGGTGATTGCCCAGGCCAATCGCAGTGGAATTTGTTGGAAACTGGCAATGGTTTTACCATCATCATTATCGACAGACCATGTTTCAGGCTCGACCACTAAGGTCGTGCCATCAGTGAGCTTTACTTTAGGCAAGATGCCATATTCATCATCTTCTTCAAAACCTATCACTTCACCGAGACTGCCATTGATATAGCCCACATCAAAGTTGTTTTTTACAAACATCACTTTGGCATTTTTCTTTAAGGTCAAAGTTTCCGGCGCACGCACTGAAGATTTTAAGGTTTCAATCAGTTTATCATTACCATCGCATTGAGCATCAAACTGGCGAGATTCTTGCTCAATTTCATTTAGATGTTTATAGTTAATACTATCTACATCCATATTATGGGTATACAAGCGCGTAAAGGTTTCACCTATATTTTGTGAACTTGTCTGCCTTAAAGCATGCAAATGATCGCCAGTAATTTGCTGAGCACGAATCGCATTTAGAATGTCATTCAGATAGTCATTGCCCTGACGATGTTGTTCGGTCAAATAACACACGCGAAACTTCGCCTCTACCCATGCTTCGGACATAAAGCAAAACTTATCACGGTTTAATTCACCTTTACGCCCCACAGGAGGTAACTGGAAGAAGTCACCTGCAACAATGACTTGAATCCCCCCAAAAGCATCTTCACTGTCTTTAAAAAATTTTAAAACTTTATTCACCAAGTTTAATTGCTTGGCATGCAACATCGAAATTTCATCGATGATTAAAACTTGGGCATTTTCCAAATGCTCTTTTAAATATTTACGTTCTTTTAAGCGCTTTAACTCATCTTCGGAAATCGCATCTTTAATCCCAATCCCTGCCCATGTATGAATTGTCATGCCATTCATATGGGTTGCAGCAATCCCTGTAGAAGCCGTAATTGCCACCGGCACTTTGCGCGCTTTCAGATAATTGATGTACTGATTTAAAGTATAAGTTTTACCTGCACCAGCCGAACCTGTTAAAAACACATTTTCGCCTGCTTTGAGCAACTTGAGTGCAGTTTCTTGTTTCATAAGACCTATACCGTAAAAGAACGGCTATAGCCTAACGATTTTTGACTCAAAAGTTAAGCGCACAACATAGTTTACTAAATCCGTATTTTGCCAATCTTACTTGAAGCTATTGAACCTATTTAAAAATTCTTTGGCGATATTTACTTTTTCTATTTCTGCTTGGGTATTATTTGAATACTCAAGTTGATCAAAAACCAAAATGTGGTTTTGCACATGACAGCCCAAAGTCATCGATACATGCAAAATGGGATGGTACATACGAAAAGCTACATATACTCTTGCAATGATACTGGCGCTATAACTTGATGCCAAACAATGTTTAAAGTGAATAGATTCATCAATAATTCGATCGATGGTTTTTAATTCTTCAAAGACCCACTCTTGAAAATATATTTTGTCTTCTGTTGTAAATGGCTGCCAGACTGTTGTCTCAAATTTACGCTTTAATTGAGTTAACACTTCTTGCTTTTGTTGCTTGGCATGCCAATGCACCGCCTGATGAAAGACCCCATTCCAAGTAATATTTTTAGGGACTGTATCACCTGTAGAATAAGTCGCACTAACATAGTCACGCACATATGCATCAAATACAGATACTCTTAAATTAGCATGCTTTAAATAAAATAAATTTCGAAAATCGTGCAGTTGAATTTTATGCTGTCGTAACATACTTAAAAACTGGCGATTTTCTTGGGTTTCTGGACGGATATAATCCATCAAAGCCTGAGGTAAATGCTGCGTACAACGTACTAAATGTTGCAGATAGGCCTGCATAATACGGCTCAAAGGTAGATAGACTTTTTTTATGGCCTGATCCTCCGCGCCTAACACCTGTCGCATTAAGATCAACCACTCATCTAAATACAAAATCGATGGGCTGATCACTACACGATGGTCATCATGCTGCTGATATTTTCGCTGTAAAACAAACTGCAGATTTTTTTCATGATTAAACCAATCATGTTCATGCGCAATCGTATGGCAATTTTGAATAAATAAGCGCGCTGCAACAAATTGAAAATGTTGTAAGGTCTCAAGAATCAATGCGGGATGAATATGCTGCGTATCGACAAAACTTAATGCCGTCACAGCCACTCGTACATTACTGTGTTGAAAATTACGACTCAGCCAATCCAATACTTCGGCTGACTGCTTGAACATCCATCGCACCGCACGATTGTTATCGAGCAAAGGGAGTTTTCCACATTTTTTTTGCCAAATTGCTGTGGCTTGCACAAAATTACTGTGGCTTAATATGTCCTGCTCTGCCCAAACATCCCGATGCATCAAACGAATAAAACCCAGTAAATTAGGACGCTCATATGCATGGTCGAGCAACAATATAATATCTTCTATATGTTCATTTAATTCTTGTAAATTAAACCGATCTTCATAACTCAAACTGATGATCCGGTATATGGTCGGATCTAAAAATTGTGCTGTAGCAAAACAAATCTCGTCCAAGCTATCCATCAATAGTTGTATCGGCAATATTTCAGTTTCTGTAAGTGAATGAAGCGCGAACATCTGCTCAATCTTTTGCATCAACCAATGTGGTAGACTGATCTGGCATTCAATATACGCTTGTAATAGTGGTGTCTGATAAATCTGCTGCTCTTGCATCAACTGATCAAAAATTTGCGCTTCAACTGCTGTCATCTGTGCTAAAAACTGCTGAACACGCGCTGGCCCATTTAGATGTTGAAAAATCGACTGTAAGATCAATTGTCTAAATTGCTGTGCTTTTTCTCTGAGCAAGAGTGAATGTTGCGGCTTTAGGTCGCCAGTAAAAAAATACAATTCATGAAATAAGAAATCTTCTATTGCCTCAATACATGGCACTGTCGTATGCAATTCAGCAATTTTGATGGGTCTAAATGGACTTCTAGGAAACTGATAGCCAATCGATTCACGACTTTGTAGCTGTAAGGTCCACAGTCCATTACACAGTTGAATGCGGTGCTGCTCTTGTTCAATTTTAAAGATATTTTGTGAATTGAGTGCTGTAGCAAGATCCATTTGCTCTTGATACAACTGCTTTAAACTTGGAGATATTCGAATAAGTTGCCGAGCAATATGCTCAAGCTGCGGGGTCAAGCTGTTCTGTTCCATCTTCCGCCCTAACGATCGTTGATTATTTTTCAACCTTCACTATAGTTAAAGTTTAGTGCTCCGACTACTGCCATTAATCGGCCAAATAGCTGTTAAAAAGGTCAATGCAAAGGTATTAGTTTGAAAAACCGAAAGGCCAATGTTGTGACTCATTTCTCTACGATTTTGAGCTGTGACGAATAAAAAATAGATAAAGTTTAAGAGTAGTCACTACTATTGGTCTACAGAATGTTGTTCTGCACGGATTTTTTTAAGCTGTTCTATCGCAGTGTAAATATCTTGTTGTAGAGCCTCACGATAACGCTTTAAATCCTCCACACTCTGAATATGACTTAAGCTTTGACGGGGTAAAAATTGAAAATAGAACGGAATGCGCTTGGGGATAATACGTTTGGGTAAAGACGGAATCACATCACCATGGCGTAATAATTTATCGAGTTTTTGTATTTTTAATAGTTGTTTAAACCAACGATGTTCAACGATCACACTGGCATCAAAACCCAGTTCAAAGACTTCATCTCCACCTAAAGCGGCAAAAGGCACGATGTCATAATTAAATTCTTGCGCCAGTTTTAAAAAGCCATAACGTTGCTTCCAGATCAGTTGATAGGCTTCGCCTTTGCGTTTCAAAACCTCTCGACCGCCACCGGGAAAAACTAAAATGGAATAACCTTGTTGCATCACTGTTCTGACATAGTCCTGAATGCCTTGGACTGCACCGAACTTTTTGACCATGCCACGCCAACCGGGCAAATAAAAATGGCTATGATCAGCAATACTGACCACAGCCACTTTATGTTCATTGTAGAGATAATCAATAATCACAGGTGAATCGAGTACACCGTAAATTGTGTGATTCCCTACATACATTGCAGGTTTAGATGCATCGATGTATTCAGCGCCTAAAAATGTTGGCGTGAAATACATGCGGGATAAAGCGCTTAAACGCTTTATCCATTTTGCATCATGTTCAACCTGCAAATGTGCTGACTTTAGGCAGCATCATGTTTTTGAACAAGTACAGAACCTACTGAGTAGCCTGCACCAAATGAGCAAAGCACACCGTATTCGCCATGGTTTACTTCATTTGCTGTACGGTGCAACACAATAATGACACCTGCTGATGAAGTATTGGCAAATTCATCAAGAATGATTGGCACAAGGTCTGGCTGAGCGTGTTCTTTACCCACAACCAGTTTCAGAATCAATTCATTCATGCTGGCATTTGCTTGGTGTAACCAGAAGCGTTTTACATCTGTTGCCGCAATTTTATTGTCATCCAATTGCTTGGTGATCATTTTCGCCACTAATGGACACACTTCTTTAAATACTTTACGACCGTCTTGACGGAAACGGTTGTTGTCGATGTCAGCATCGACTTCACTCATATTTAAGTAACCGAAGTTGTTACGAATATTGTTTGAGAACTGTGTAAACAGGTCAATATCCAACACTTCAAAACCAGCTTTGGTTTCAGTTTCTTCAATGATCGAAGCCGTTGCAACGTCACCAAAGATGAAGTGACAGTCACGCATACGGAAATCTGTATGCCCAGATGTAATCTCAACGTTTACCAATAACACGCGACGAGCGCCTGATTTGATCGCGTCATAGGCTTGCTTGATACCAAAAGTTGCAGCTGAACATGCAACGTTCATGTCATAGGCATAACCCTGAATACCCAACGCAGTTTGAATTTCAATTGAAACGGCTGGATATGCACGTTGAATGTTAGAGCATGACAAGATCACAACATCGATGTCTTCAGCAGTCACACCCGCATTTTCCATCGCTTGCTTTGCAGCAGCTACGCCCCATTCCGCTTGTAGCGAAATTTCATCATTTGGACGCTCATGTAACACTGGGCGTAAACGTTTTGGATCTAAAATACCGCTTTTTTCAGCAACATAACGTGCTTTCACGCCAGACGCTTTTTCGATAAATTCTGCACTTGAACCACGGCGCGCTTCTAGCTCACCGGCTTCAATTTTTTCAGCATTGTCGCTGTTGTACTGTTCCACATAAGCATTTAAAGCTTCAACTAACTCTTCGTTAGTAATTACGTCTTCTGGATGATAAAGACCTGTACCCGTAATGCGGATGCCCATGTAAAACTCCTTTTAGAAATTACCTATATCTTAACTGATTCCGAGCTTATCCCATACTTTTTGCAAGCGGGATGGAGAAATTGGCATCTTGGTCTTCATTGGTTGAGAGAAAATAGAGATGCGTAACTCCTCAACCATGAAATACAATTCTTTAAGGCGAGTGTCATTTTTAAACTTAAATAATTTTTCCATCCATGGGTCAACTTGATCAATGGCAGAATTGTCCCTTTGTAGGTTATTTTGCAAGCGGTCTAAACGCAAGACTAATGCCTTCAAATATCTTGGAAATTCGAGCCACACATCGGAAGTTTTGCCATAAACAAAATCTGAAAGTTGCATCAAATCGAGTTGATCTTCAATGTCATCAATGTTCTTTCCAAACACAGAATCATCTAAAACCAACAATTTCCGACGTATATCCTGCCATTGAATATAGGTTTCAGTTAAAACGGCTAACGCTTGCTGCCCATGGGTTAAGAAAGATTTCTTTACATTTAAAATTAGGTTTTGGTACTCCTGCACATTGACAGGTAGCTCATTTATTGCAAGCTGAAGTGTGGCATAAACTAACATTTGCTCTAGTTTTGCTTTGTCACCTAGCGGTGAATAAGCCAATGCCAAGGGTTTAGAAATCTGTTTTTTCAACTGACGAACTAAGTCCCCCAGCTGCATATGAACCAAACGAATGATCCCTTCGCGGTGTTGTTTGACTGCTTCAAATTGGTCATTGAAAGTCTGAATCACCACACCAGATTCGTCTTTGGCATCCAACTCCGCAAAGCCTTTGACTGGAACAAGCGCTTGGTATTGTTTCACCAGCACACCCGTGACTTTTTGTGATGCTTCGAACACAAAATTATCAGGGAAGGTTTTAAACTCACCTTTTAACTGTTTGACTGGGCTATGAGTTTCAGTACGACAGCGAGCTTTGAGTTCATCTAGGTCACGACCTTGCTCAATCACACGGCCTTTTTCATCAATGACTTTGATTAAAGGCAGCAGATATTGCTCAACGCGTTCCCAAGAAAAGTCCTTATCTGTGATTTGCTCACCACGTAGTTGGAACGCCAAGAAACTAAAAATATGCTCGCGCAAATACACGGCATCGACACGATCCATTAATTTACGCGCTGTATCTGGGATTGGCACCAAATGACGGCGCTTATCTTTTGGCAATGCTTTAAGTAAAGCTTCAATCAGGTCTTGTCGCCAACCAGGTATACCCCATGACCAAATATTTTCATCCACTTGCGGCAAAGCTTGAACTGGAATTTTGACCGTTGCGCCATCTTCATCATGACTTGGGTCAAAACGATAACTTGCAACCAAACGCAGTTCACCATTACGTAGGTAGTCTGGAAATTGCTGGGTCGTTGGACGGTCATTCATCCAAAGTGCATCATCATCGATAAATAAATGACGCGGATTTTGTGGTTCTACCGTTGCACGCCAGTCTTCAAAACTACGACGGCTTGCCACCTCTTCAGGTACTTTAGCAGCATAAAACTGGTAGATGGTTTCTTCATCCACTACTAAATCACGACGACGCAGTTTATCTTCAACGCGCTCAACTTCTTCGAGTTTTAATAAATTGTGTTTTAAGAACGGTGGCGTAATACCCAAATGCCCCGTCGTCAACGCATCGCGTAGGAAAATTTCATGCGCCGCAGGATGATCTACTTTTTCATAATTAATCTGACGGCGTGGCTCAATAATTAAACCAAACAAAGAAATTTGATCATAGGCATTGACTACACCAGATTTTTTGGACCAATGGGCTTCAAAATAATGATGCTTCAATAAATCGCCTGCAGCCAATAGAATCCATTCAGGTTCAATTTTTGCCAACGTACGAAGATATACCTGAGAGGTTTCAACCATCTCAAAAGCCATGACCCACGGTGTATTGGTTTTATGCAAGGTTGATGCAGGGAAAATGCGTGCCTTTTGCTGACGCACCGCCATGAACACATTACGTTCATCGGTTTTGTTGGCAATAAATGAAAGTAAACCCGTTAATAGCGCACGGTGCAAATTTTCATAATTGGCCTTCTTTTCATTAAAGGACAGTTTTAAGCCTTGAGCCAAATCCACCAATTGCTCATGGGTTTTTTTCCACTCACGGAGGCGTAACCAACTAAGGAAATGGTTGCGTGCAAAGGTTCGACGCTTATTTTCACTCATGTCACGGTTAGCAACCAAAGCTTCCCATAATTTGATATAGAACAAGAAATCCGAGTCAGCTTCACGGAACAAAGCATGTTTCTGATCGGCCTGCATTTGTTTATCCGCAGGACGTTCACGTGGATCTTGTACCGCTAAAGCAGCGACAATAATCAAGACTTCATTTAATACGCCAAAATGCGCTCCACCCAAAATCATCCGTGCAAGACGTGGGTCAATCGGCATTTTTGCCATTTGCTGACCAATTTTGGTTAAACCACCACCCTTCGCCGGAGGAAGTCCCCCTTTTGTAAAGGGGGATTTAGGGGGATTACTTTCAATAGAATCTCCCCCAACCCCTCTTTGCGAAAAAGGGGCTTTCCCTTTCTCAACCATCGCCCCAAGCTCAATCAAAAGCTTACGACCATCATTCACCAAACGATGATCTGGCGGCTCAATAAAATCGAAATCTTCTAATTCACCAAAGCCCAAACTTTGCATTTGCAAAATAACCGAGGCCAAGTTGGTTCGTTTAATCTCAGGCTCGGTAAATTCAGGACGACTCATAAAGTCTTCTTCTGAATACAGTCGAATACACACACCCGGTGCAATACGACCACAACGACCTTTACGCTGATTTGCTGCCGCCTGTGATACAGCCTCAATTGGTAGACGCTGTACACGTGAGCGATAGTTATAACGGGATATCCGTGCAAAGCCACTATCAATTACATAGCGAATATTTGGCACAGTTAAAGCCGTTTCTGCCACGTTGGTGGCAATAATAATCCGTCGCCCACCGCCTGATGATGGATTAAAGATCTTTTGCTGTTCTGACAAAGCTAATCGAGCATATAAAGGTAAAACTTCGGTATGTTTTGGCCCAAACTTTTGCAGTGTTTCCTGTAACTCACGTATTTCTTGTTCAGTGCTGGCAAAAATCAAAATGTCGGCATGTTCAGGATGACCTTTTTCCTGCGCATCTTGAAAACATTCTTCTACGGCTGAAACCACAGCACGGGGTAAATTTTCTTCAAAATCGTCAAATTCATCGTCATCACTACCGATAATGCTCAGCTCTGAAATCGGACGATAACGCAACTCTACAGGGAAGCTTCGACCCTCGACTTCAAAAATAGGTGCCCCATTAAAGTAATTCGAGAAGCGATTTACGTCTAATGTCGCGGAGGTAATAATAACTTTGAGATCTTTACGACGTGGCAAGAGCTGTTTGAGATAGCCCATGATGAAGTCAATGTTCAGCGAACGTTCATGCGCTTCATCGATAATAATCGTGTCGTATTTATTTAAGAATCGGTCATTGGCCAGTTCAGCCAATAAAATACCGTCGGTCATCAAACGAACGATGGAATCTTGTGAACCTTGTTCATTGAAACGAACTTTAAAGGAGATCGACTCCCCCAGTTTTTCGCCCACTTCTTCAGCAATACGTTGCGAAACGCTACGTGCAGCCAGTCGACGGGGTTGAGTATGACCAATCAAACCCGTTAAACCACGACCTGCAAGCATGGCAATTTGCGGTAACTGCGTGGTTTTACCCGAACCGGTTTCACCTGCCACAATAATCACTTGATGCTTTTGAATCGCGTCAATTAGTTTGTCTGCATACTGCGTAACAGGTAAGTCTTGATTTAATTTAATATTTGGAATGCGGGCAATTCGTTCGCGCACTTTCGCATTCGACTTTTCAAACAGTTCTTGAAATTTTTCTGAGTTAGCATCTTTGCCTTTTTTCAGCCGATTTAAACGATGACGATCACGAACCATGACCAATTGATCAACATTGAGCTGATTTAGCACAGATACACTTTCCTAAAAATAAAAGATTGAATTTCGCATTTTACGCTGAGCGCTTTGATAATTAAAGGTGATTCAGAGCGAATCCTTTTCACATTGCAAAAGATAATAAATCCATACACCTAAATATCAATTGAAACTGATGATCATTGACAATAAAGCATTATTTTGACAAAGATAAATGCTGTCGTAAATCACTTGATAAAATGGTGCTGTACAAAAACATCGCCATTAGTGTCACTAAAATAAAAATTAAAGCCAAACCTGAAATAAGACATGAATTTCTTCTTTTTATGAAACACATGAACAAAGAAAAAAAACACAAGATGACATTTACAATTAAATCAGTAAAAGTTCATCAGAAGTAAAACCGTTCATTTCTGTATGTCGCGTAATACCGTCAATCCCATAACCCACATACAAAAAACATCACTTAGGAAGGCTAAGATCCTGAATCCACCTGTAAAAAACAGACAATTCCTCATTACAATGCGACAATTTCTAAGCTTTAATTTCTGGTACATGGGTTATCAAACTTAAAGTAGCAAATAGAAAAACCGATATACAAAAATTTAAAAACTAAGAAAGCGATAATCCAATTGTTGCCACAAAACTGGATACTATCCTTAATAATTTCATTGATTGGAAAGTTTACCATTAGTAAAGTTAAAAACTGCAAAATGCACTGTAGGCTAAACAATCCAATTAACCAGTCTCTTCTTAGATTTAAAAACCAAATTGGGGCAAAAAGAAAACCTAGCACTGCTGCATCTTCAAAAACCAAACTATCTTCACTTGCACCACCTTGTATATTACTAAAGTAGATGACACTGCCCTTTTGGTAAAATCCTAAAACACAAAGATTTGTAGCATCGATGTGCATGGCACAAAAGCTAGCGATTAAAAGAAATATTAAAATGATCGTTTTTAAAATGCTTATTTTAAAAATTTTATTTATTAAACTCATGAAATATAAAAATTAAACTAAAAACAGTAAAAAAGCAGTTCGCCAATCAACCAAGCCAACAGCCCATAATTGTGACAATAGACAATGCTGTCATAAATCAAACCAACAACTGAAGGGGATAAAATGGCATGGCTCAAAAAAACGAATTGCATGAGATTGAACAATACAAAAAATAAAATATACCAACCCCATCTATATGACAATAACAATGGAATACAAAATAACAAGCCAATACCTGCATTTATAGCAAGCATTGCATGATCATCACTGATCCCCCGTATGAAATGTATCAGTTTGCCAAATCGTACCGCCGCCTGCATATTAATATAAGCAGAATGCGCCATTGTTGCTGATCAAGCACCATGCGGAAATCAGCAAGCAGATTAAAGCAATAGATCTTATGGCTTAATTAATCATCTTAAAGTGCAATTTTTTCATAGAAATGTTCATCTTATAAATTAAAAATTTAACTTTCGAAATATTTTAAAATTTTTTTAACTTTCACCCTTGAATTTTAAGGGGTGTGACTTCATGTCTGTGTAGGACGTTTAGGGTAGTTCCTGTCATTTAATCCTCACATAACTGCGGTTAAATGAGATGAAATACTGGTCTATTGGGAAATGAGTAAATCACTATTAATTCGGATTTTCCGATATTAGTTATGTAAAAATACTATTTCAGCAATAAGAAAAATTTCTGTACCCTATTGGAAATCAAAAACAAACCTCAATCATGGAGACAATGATGAGCTTAATTAATACTGAAGTTAAACCGTTTAAAGCACAAGCATTCCAAAATGGTCAATTCATCGAAGTAACTGAAGCTGATCTTAAAGGTAAATGGTCTGTTGTATTCTTCTACCCAGCTGACTTCACTTTCGTTTGCCCAACTGAACTTGGTGACCTTGCTGACAACTATGCAGAATTCCAAAAACTAGGTGTTGAAATCTACTCAGTTTCTACTGACACTCATTTCACTCACAAAGCTTGGCACGATTCTTCAGAAGAAATCAAAAAAATCCAATACGTAATGGTTGGTGATGCGAACTGGACTCTTGCTAAAAACTTTGACGTATTAATCGAAGCTGACGGTCTTGCTGATCGTGGTACTTTCGTTATCGATCCAGAAGGTAAAATCCAAATCGTTGAAATCAACGCTGGTGGTATCGGTCGTGATGCTCAAGAACTTCTTCGTAAAGTTAAAGCAGCTCAATACGTACACGCTCACCCAGGCGAAGTTTGCCCAGCTAAATGGAAAGAAGGCGACGCAACTCTTGCTCCTTCAATCGACCTAGTTGGTAAAATCTAATCTGTATTAGATTGAACTGATTCAAAAACCACGCTTTTAGCGTGGTTTTTTTATGCCTATTATTGGCGAGTATGTACCTCTATACACCCTACGCAGTTCACACTTTATTCATACAGCTATAACGCCCTAGCACTTTCCATCTATCTATAGATATTCATCAACTTAGCACTTACACAAATATAATAAAAATGCGCCTCATACCTGATAGTTTAGACTTACATCTTTGTCGGTATTTCAGTATTTTTAACTTGAATTTTAGGTCAATTGCTTATTTCAGGAAGATGTAAGCCCATGAAAAAATATTTCGTCTCGATCAGTTTAATTTTATGTTCGTTTACGACTTTTGCTGCCGTGAACTGCGAAGGTGAAATTAAAAACCAAAGTATTCGTGAAGATATTAAAGTCAAAAAAAATTGTCAGCTTGAAGGTTTAATTGTTCATGGCAATGTTATTTTAGAAAATGGCGCTAGTGTTGAACTGCATGACAATCATATAAAAGGCAATATTGAGTCTAATAAAAATTTTACCAAGATCATTGCCAATCATAACAATATCAGTGGCAATGTCGATTTTACGACAGGGAAAAACATCCAACTCCTCAATAACCAAATTTCAGGCGACCTGAAATTAAAGAAAAATAACGGCAATATTGTTCTAAATAATAATGAAATCGCAGGTAATTTGATTTGTCTTGAAAATGCTTTTTCAATTAATGGCAGCAACAACCAAGTCAAAGGCAATAAATCAGAACAATGCCGTAGTTTTTAACTCCCCCGACACCAACAAGTGAGAATGACGCTTATGGCATTTCTTTGAACTGGCATTATTTTTATCAAATTAGTTGATAAAGAAATGAAAAAAATGTGAGATAAAACATTATTTTTTAACAATTCTGCAATACTTCACGCCCTAAATTTGTCTTAATTTCAAATGAGATAAACCTTTAACTGCAGTATGACTATAACAACGCAATAAGGGGGTGGCTTATGACAACAACTGTTGTAACTTCTTGGAAATACAGTTCTTCTTCACGTTACTTAAAAATTTTTTATGCGAATGGTTCTGGGGATCTCTTTTATCCAGTTTCACCTTTTATTTATGATAATTTACTTCGATGTAGTGATAAAACGGCATTTGTCCACAAATATTTAGAATATGATCTACATTTTTCACGAGTAAGCTTACAGGGTTAATCCGCTACAAGCTTAGCGCTATAGCAACAGTATTTTATTAATTAAAAAATATTTTCGATCAAATCAGGGCTGAATGCCCTGATTTTTAGTTGCGCCAACTCACCATAAAAAGCCCTGCACCCACATTTAATGTCGTACTGATAAAACGATCATCCGCTTCAACACGTTGGATAAATTCAGCGACCTCATTGGCATGTGATAGCACATTGTCCACGACTAACACGCCTCTTTGAGCTTGTATCAATTCAGCTAAATATGGCCAATACGCCACATATGCATCACGTTCTGCATCTAATAAAATGAAGTCATAACGCTGATTTAACTGCTGTAAAAAATGCAGTGCATCGCCCTGATGAAATTCGATGTATTCGGCTAAGCTTAAATTTGCCGCATGTTGTTTAGCTTGTTCGATACGCGCTGCATCAATTTCAATGGTTTCGACCCGCCCTTGTGTAGACTGCGCAGCATCTGCTAACCACAGCGTGGAATAGCCTGTAGATGTTCCAATTTCCAAGATTTGTTTGGCTTGTTTTAAGCGAATTTGCATAGCCAAAAACAGTGCAGACTCAGGCTCAATATTTCGGTAACGCGCAAGTCGGTGATTTTGCGCAGCATCGTGAGCACTAAAGTCTGCATAGAGTTGTTGCGTATAGTTTTTAAAATTTGCATCCATGCTTATGATTCTATCCTTTTGCTATTTCATTCATATTTATAAATTGAAGTACTAAATATCTACTTAGTGGGTTTCTTGGATCAGCTTAAAACGTGGAATTACTTCACCATCAATTTCAACGGTTTCCATAAACATCTCTAAGGGTCTGACCCACATGGAATAGTCGTCATACAAGCACTGATAGACCACAACTTTTTCACGCGTTTCACTATGTGTTGCAACATGAAAGACTTGATACAACTGACCTTTATAATGCTGATAAATCCCTTTCTTAACCTGCATGTCATTTCCTTAAAAAGTTCTCAATACAATTGCGTTGACTCTAGCATTCTCTCGCTTAAAGCGCGATGAATTCGTTTATTTTTCCACTATTTAACTTGTATTTCTCGATAATGACCCAATATTGACTGCATTCACATCGGTATATTCTTATGATTTAGAAAGAAATTTAATCATTTGATTTATAAAACCGATTAATTTTATAAAAACAAACCGTTTCACCTATTTAATGGTTTGTTCTATCATTCTCTCATCAAATAAATTTACTCCTCTGGAGACGTTAGCAATGTTAGATCAAAATACTTCTGCTCAATTAAAAACCTTACTTGAACGCCTTGAAGGCCCGATTGAAATCGTCGCGACTTTAAACGGCACTGACAAATCAGACAAAATTAAAGAATTGGTAACTGAAGTTGTTGCCTTATCTGATTTAGTGACTGCACGTTTTGACGGTAACAACAGCCGTGCGCCAAGCTTTGGTATTGCAAAAGCAGGTGAAACACCACGCGTATTCTTCGCAGGTCTACCTATGGGCCACGAATTCACATCTTTGATTCTAGCTTTGCTACAAACTTCAGGTTATGCACCGAAAGTTTCTGACGAAGTACTGAACACTATCAAAGGTCTAGGTCTTAAAACTGACTTTGATGTGTTTGTATCTTTAAGCTGCCATAACTGTCCTGACGTGGTTCAAGCACTTAACTTGATCGCAATTTACAACCCGGGTACAACTGCAACCATGATTGATGGTGCATTCTTCCAAGACGAAGTGGAAGAACGCAAAATCATGGCTGTACCAATGGTATTCCAAGACGGTAATCACATCGGTCAAGGTCGTATGACCTTGGAAGAAATCATTGCCAAATTAGACACCAACTCTGCTGCAAAAGATGCTGAAAAGCTAAATGCCAAAGAAGCCTTTGATGTCCTTGTGATTGGTGGTGGCCCTGCGGGTAATACCTCTGCAATCTATGCAGCACGTAAAGGCATTAAAACCGGTATCGTGGCTGAACGCATGGGCGGTCAGGTCATGGATACGATGGACATTGAAAACTTCACGTCGATTCAAAAGACTCAAGGTCCTAAGTTTGCTGCTGAAATGGAAGCACATGTACGTGAGTACGGTGTGGACATTATGAACTTGCAACGTGTATCTGACATCAAAGGTGCTGACCAAACAGCTAATGGCTTAGTTGAAGTGA
>NZ_VPCH01000023.1:0-55037 GCF_013418285.1 Acinetobacter sp. YH12152 | reverse complement strand
GCCTATTTAAGTGATGTGCTGAAAAGGTTGCCGACACATAAAGTGACTCAGATTGAAGAATTGCTACCACACCGCTGGAAACCTAAATCGAATTAAAAAATAGGCATGGGGTTCAGCGGACGCTTACCGTGAAAATGCTTAATCATTCATTTGATTAAATAAAAACCCCGCTAAGTGCGGGGTTTTTTATAAATAAATAGCTCAAATAACGGCTTTTATCATCTATATCCATGATTAAAAATACACGTTTATAGAGGTTCTTTAAGATAGTTTTTAAGTCTATTTTGTACTAATTTTTCAGTTAAATTATCTTTGTAGCTAAAATAGATAATATCCACTCCATTTGCTTTACTGAGTTGAAGCTTTTCCTTATCCCTTTGCTTTGTTCTTTTTAAACCTTCTTCTCCACCAAATAAGTTGACAGCAAGATAGTGTTGTTGCCCTTGGTACTCAATCGCTAAATTTAGCTCAGGGATATAGACATCAAACCTTTGTCTATTCAACCAACTTGGTGATGCTTCTCTTTGAACCGTGTATTGAGGAAATAGCAGATTGATATAGTTAAATAATAAGGTTTCATTAACCCACCTTTCACCTATACGTGCAACACCTTTTAACTCTCTAATATGGTTTTCCGCATCCCTTTCACTGATACCTTCCTGAAATGCGTATTTAGCAATGTAAGCGCCATATTTAGCTTTAAAAGCCGAGCCATACATTTTGTGGCAATAGATTAAATCTGAATTGGTATTGGTGCAGATATGGCAAATCGAAACTTTAACAGATTTATGTTCTAACGCATTTTTAAGGTGAGTGTGGCGTACAGCCAACCCAATCTGATTTTGGGCAAGAGCATCCTTAAAACATGAGCAAAAGAAACTTTCTCCTGTCATTTTGTTATAGAAAGTCTGCCGCCACTCATAAAAGCCTAATTTTGATGGTAATAAACTTTTTGGTGGTGTCATTCGTGAATAAAGCTTAGTTAATAATGCTTGTGGAAATTCAACGGAAAGAAGCTGTATTGATGTTTTGTTTTTGGTTTTCATTTTTGTATTTTTAATATTGTACTTCCTAGTTATTCCTCCTCCATAAAGGAAATCACACAATATAATAAATGAAGGTAGTTTAACTTCCGTAACATCCAGATCTATGTCCTTATCACTGATTAGCTCAAATTGAAGATAAGGGATTATCATTTTCCCTTTATCTATATACTCTTTCAGTGATAAGTGATCATCATAGTATCCAAATGTGTAATTCTGCTTTATTTCAGTTATTGAGATTGAATCCGGAGTACTAAAAAAGTGAATAAGAGCTTCATATAAATCTTCAAAAACTGTTGTTTTTTCCCGCCCAAGATTTTCTTGGCATAATACGAGAAATTCATCCTCTGAAAATTTGTATTGCAACTCCATATTTACTCCTTATCAACTAAATATATGTAAAAGCCTATTAAGATTAGTTCATCAAATCAAATGACATCTCCCCCAAATACTATTCACTTATATCAATTCCATCATCATGTACACTATAAATTATTTACATTAGTCTCAGTAAGAAAACACCCATACAAATTAATATTTAATATGCATATTTTTATCCAAACCCCTCGCCTTATCCTCTGCCAATGGCAAGACTCCGATACTGCTCCATTCATCCAAATGTGTGCAGACGACGACGTCATGCGCTATTTCCCTAACAAACTTGATGCGTCCGAAGCCACTGCATTTATGCAACGCCTACGCGATGCAATAGAAACACGTGGTTGGGGTTTATATGCCGTCGAGCTTAAAGCCACAGGCGAATTTATTGGCTTTATCGGCTTACACGTACACCCACCTGAGTTTGAAATAGCCGATGCACCTGAAATCGGCTGGCGACTACTACCGCAATATTGGCATCAAGGTTATGCCACCGAAGGTGCAAAAGCTGTACTTAAACATGCTTTTCGAAACTTAAGATTAGATAAAGTTATTTCCTTTACAGCAAGCTTAAACACACCATCAGAACATGTCATGCAACGCATTGGTATGCAAAAAGTCCGTGAATTTAATCATCCACTTGTACCACTAGAGCATCCTTTAAATAAACATATCCTGTATGAAATACAGCGTAGTGATTACTTGCACATCCCCTTTTGCTAATTGAATAATTATTCACGGCAAAACTAAAGTACATTAACTCTGCCAAACAGTGGCTATAGAAGATGTTAAAAACCTTAATTTTAGTTACTACAGGATTTCCTATAAGACAGCAAAATCATTCATGTAATCATATAAGAAACCTCGCTAAGTGCGGGGTTTAAGCAATAAAAATATCAATTGCTATAACTTAGAAATAAAAAAATCATAAGGTGTAAAGCTGAAGCAACTGCAAACCTGTCTAAGCATACTTAATCAAAATGGCATACATAATCAACAACATCGGTACATTGCACTTTGAAAATAGAATCTTGTGGAACAATAAAGCTTTCGCCAGACGTATATTGAACAAACTCGCCCTGCTCTCCAATTTGCACAACACACTGCCCCGATGTGATTTCAACACGTTCTTTCACATGCGCCTCAAACGTCATGGGTTGCTCTGATGGCAAAAATACACCGATGGTTTTTTGACTACCATCTTCCATTTTTAATACATGGTTCACAGATCTACCGCCATAATGAACCGTAGGCTTTTTTACAACTGAGACGAAATCAAACTGATTTGACATAGCGTGCCTCACATAGCAATTTATTATGATCAATTATTAAGCAGCTTATATTAAACAATATTGCGGATTCAATCTTCCTCAGATTTAGATCTAAAATTTTGAAAAACCATGAATCAGAGTTGAACTTCAAATATACCAATAAATATTTCAACTCAGCTTAGATTGAAACTCTCCGTTATTTTCACATATGAATGTTACCAATTTTGTGTATGACAGGACTTATTTCATTTTTATCATTTTTTCAGCAATACATTTTAAAATTTGTTATATAGACCTAAACATATACAAATGACGTACTTAAATAGTTTAATTATAAATAATATATTGTTTTTACTTATTAAATTATTTAATTAAACATATTCCATTTACATTTTTGGTGCTAAGCATAACTTTTTAAATCACTATATTGAATAATAAAAAATTGATATGATGCCTAGCGAAATATAGAGATTTGCTTTATTAAATCTTTTGTTTACAGCAGCTTGCAATGGCTATCTTTTCCCATTTGGAAATAGACTCAGATCTAATTGTATAAGTCTGTGTAGCATTTTAAATTATTAAGCATCTATCAGCCTGTCTGATAAAAGACTTAAGTAAATCTCTCCATAATATGATTTGTGAATTTATTAATTTTATAAATTTACTCGGGTGAATATATGAAAAAGCTCCTAGGATTAGTTCTCGGTTTATCTGTTGGCCTTTCAGGCTGTGGTAAACAAGAAGCTCCTGCAACTGACGCAGCACAACAAAAAGACACTGCAGAAGTGCAAACCGTCACTATGGCTTCGACTGGTTCGGATGCTGATATTTGGCGCTACATTGCTTCGCTTCCTGAAACCAAAGAAGCTGGCATTAAACTTGAAGTGAAAAACTTCACTGACTATGTGTCTATGAACACTGCTGTAGCGAATAAAGAAATTGATGTTAACGCATTCCAATCATATGCCTATATGGTTGCGTTTAATGACAACAATAAAGATAAAATTGCACCGCTTTCGACAACTTATTTAGAACCCATGGGTATCTATTCAAGCAAAGTTAAAAAACTTGAAGAGTTTAAAACAGGTGCAACCATTGCGATTCCAAATGATGGCGCAAACGAATCACGTGCATTGTTACTACTTCAATCTGCTGGCTTAATCAAACTTAAAGCAGATTTTGACGATGTAAAAGGCACACCTGCTGACGTAACTGAAAATGCGAAGAAAATCGTAATTAAACCAATTCAAATGGCGACTGCGGTTCGTGTTAAAGACGAAGTTGATGCGATTGTTTTGGGTAATACCCTTGCAATGGAAGGTGGTTTAAACGTACTGAAAGATGCGGTTTACTATGAGCCAATCGATCAAAGTACAAAAATGAACGTGAACATTCTTGCTGTTGCTGCTGACCGTCAAAATGACCCAGTACTACAAAAAGTAGGCGCGCTTTATCACACTCCAGCTGTTAAAGCTTACATCGATGAACATTTTGGTGGTACTAAAATTGATGTAAACAAACCAACTAGCTACCTCACTGAAGCAAAATAGTAATATAATTTCTTCAAATAAACAGGCAAAGTTTACTTTGCCTGTTTTTTCATTTCTGAACCCTTTTTTGACGCTATGATCCAATTTAAAAATATCTCCAAGCATTTTGAGCTAAAAGGCCAAACCGTTACAGCACTGGATCAGATTAATCTGGACATTCCAGATGGCTGTATTTTCGGTTTAATTGGCTACAGTGGTGCAGGCAAAAGTACCTTAATCCGTTTAATTAATTTGCTAGAACGTCCGAGTGAAGGGCAAATTATTATTCATGATAAAGACTTTACTGCTTTAAATTCGGCAGAGCTGCGTCAAGAAAGAACCAATATTGGCATGATCTTCCAGCACTTCAATTTACTGCAAACCAAAACAGTTGCAGAAAATATTGAAATGCCGCTTAAACTTTTAGGTGTGTCTAAAGCTGAACGCCAAAAACGTTTAGAAGAGTTGCTCGAATTTATTGACCTAAAACATAAGAAAAATGCCTATCCAGATGAGCTCTCTGGTGGTCAAAAACAACGTGTCGGGATTGCCCGTGCGCTTGCCAATCATCCTAAAATTTTACTGTGTGATGAAGCAACATCTGCTCTCGATCCGCAAACCACTAACTCGGTATTGGCGTTATTAAAGAAAATCAATCAAGAACAAGGCATTACTATTGTCATGGTCACCCATGAAATGGATGTGATTGAATCTGTTTGTGATTATGTTGCGGTGATGGAACAAGGGAAAATCATCGAACACGGCTCAACCTTAGAGATTTTTAGTCAGCCAAAACACAATACAACCAAAAACTTTATTCAAACTGTATTGCAGCAACAGCTTCCTGTTAATATTTTAAATAATCTAGAAAATCAAAACCATAACAGTATTTATTGTTTAAAATTTCTGGGCAGTTCGGCACAGGAAACCGTCATTCAAGCGGTAATTAAACAGTTTGATATTAGCCTGAATATTTTGTTTGCCAATATGACTGAAATTAATGGTGCGGTAATTGGTCAAATGTTCGTTCAGCTATTAGGTGATGCAGCATTGATTCAACAATCAGTGGCGTTCTTAGAACACCATGGGGTTGAAGTCACTCAAGCAGGAGTTCAGCAATGAGAGATTTAATTGTTCAATGGCTGACTCAAATTACAGCACCCTTTTGGAAAAGTTCTTTGTCTATGGATCAGTTCGTCACTGCCCTACAAGAAACTTTTCACATGGTGTTCTTCGCCATGCTCTTCGGCTGTATTTGGGGTTTTATCCAGGCCGTGATTTTATATGTCTCACGTCCACAAGGCATTTTGCCTAATCGTGTCATCTACCATGGTTTGAACCCGATTGTGAATGCGCTGCGTTCATTGCCATTTATTATCCTCTTGATTGCGGTCATCCCTTTGACCAAAGTCATTGTGGGTACTTCAATTGGTACTTGGGCTGCAATTGTTCCCCTCACAATCTATGTTGGTCCTTACATTGGTCGTCTGATTGAAACTTCGTTGCTTGAAGTGAATGACGGCATCATTGAGTCTGCTCAAGCGATGGGTGCATCTCCGCTGCAAATCATTACTAAATTTGTCCTACCAGAGTCTCGTAGCTCTTTAATTTTAAACTTAACGACTGCAACCATTAGCTTAATTGGTGCAACAGCCATGGCGGGTGCAGTAGGTGCAGGCGGTATCGGTGATCTTGCCATTTCTTATGGTTATCAACGTTTTGATAGTAGCGTGGTCATCATGACCGTGATTGTCTTGTTGATTTTGGTGCAAATTGTTCAAAGTCTGGGAGACTGGTTATCAAAACTGCGCTAAGCCTGCATAATTCATATATTTAAGCTCTCTTCGGAGGGCTTTTTAATGTTTAAGATTTGGTTTTTTTTAAGCTAAAATTAAACCAAAATTTTTTTTAGTTTTAAATTATTTTGACGGCAAATTAGCAACACCATAAAATTTAAAATATAACCTTCAATATTACGTTTACAAAAACTTGATTGAGTACAAAATATCAAAAGAACAGGATTTTATATTCCCCATGCAAACAATACTGCTAACACAAATTTTACGCTTAACTTTTTTCACAACGTGGATATTCATCACTTCAGCAGCATCTGCATCCATTGCTGATTATGACTATGTCACTAGTATTAAGGTAAATGATGTTGACTTAGCCTGACCCTTGCCTGCATCAAAAGCAAATGCATTAATCAGCAAAAATCCAGTAAAGCTTAAATATGAATATTCAGAATGTGCCGGCAATACTGAATTTCATGTCACATCAAAAGGTAAATTTCTAAAATTTGAAATTTATGCTGAGGACAATTCTCAAGTTAAAAATGATTCATTCTATAAAAATAAAAGCAGCTTCGCCCAACTTGGACAAACCAAAGGGAATGTTTGGATGGAATGGGATAAATCCACTCAAATACGCGTTAAAATTCAAATTGGGTCAAAACATCTGATAAGCCAAAATGACTATCAACAATTTGTAAAAGACTTTACCAAAAGTGCAAAATTGGCCAATCCAAATGAAGTGGCTTATGTGATTTTACTCTCACCACTCATGCAAAATCCGTACTGAAAGAGCCGCATAACTATGATTTACCCTATATTGGCAATCTAGCCTTCAACTTTAAAAATAGCAAATTAATAGCTTTTTCAGTTAATCAAGGTATTGCTTGCTAAATGGTGTTTGTCATACAGCGTTTATTGATTAAACAGTGAGTTTATAAATCTGCATAAAGCCATGCAATAAACGCAAGTTTGATCTCAGAGCATGCTAAAATCAGCAGCTGTTTTCGCAGGGACTCATCTATGCACTTTGTACATCTTGGTATTTTTACAGAATTTTCCATTACTGAATCTATTGTACGTATACCTGATCTTGTAAAAGCTGCAGCTGCAGATGAAATGCCCGCTCTGGCCATTACTGACCTTTCAAATCTACATGCTGCTGTAAAATTCTATAAAAAGTGCTTAGATAAAGGCATTAAACCCATATTTGGTTCAACCATTCGTTTGAATGATGCTGAACACAAAGCTACTCTTCTAGCGATGACCAATAAAGGTTGGCGCAGTCTAACAGAGTTGGTTTCTGAAGGTTATATTTCAGGTCAACAGCTTGATATTCCTTGCGTAAAAAAAGATTGGATTTTAAATCAACACCAAGATTTGATTGTTTTACTGGGTATGCAAAGTGATGTCGGCAAAATGCTTTGCTCTTCTAACCCGCAAAAAGCTGAACCCCTGTTAGCTGAATGGGTCGAAAAATTTGGCAATCGTGTTTATCTAGCGATTACACGAACTGAGCGCTCGGGTGAAGAAGACTTTATTCACGAAGCAGTAAAACTTGCGAAGAAATTTAACATTGGTGTGGTTGCTCATAACGATGTGCATTTTATACGTAAAGAAGATTTCGAGGCACATGAAGCACGCGTTTGTATTGCCGATGGCTATGTCCTCGGTGACAATCGTCGCCCTAAAAATTACAGTCCTGAACAGTATTTTAAAACTGCCGAGGAAATGACGGAGCTGTTTGCAGACATTCCAACGGCTATAGAAAATACCTATCACATTGCGCGACGCTGTAATGTGTCATTACGTTTAGGCTTCCACGACCTTCCCGATTATCCAATTCCTGAAGGTCATACAATTGACACCTATTTTGAACATTTATCAAAAGAAGGTTTAGAAGAACGTTTAGCGCATTTATATCCTGTCGAACAACGTGGTGACGACTGGCCAGAAATTCGTAAGCCTTATGATGAACGTTTGGCTTATGAAGTTGGGATCATCCTGACCATGCAATTCCCAGGTTACTTCCTGATTGTCATGGACTTTATTCAATGGTCTAAAGGTAATGGCGTCCCTGTTGGTCCAGGCCGTGGTTCGGGTGCAGGTTCCTTGGTTGCCTATAGTTTAAAAATTACCGACCTAGATCCACTGCGTTATGACCTACTGTTCGAACGTTTCTTAAACCCTGAACGTGTATCAATGCCCGACTTTGACGTCGATTTCTGTATTGCAGGTCGTGACCGTGTTATTGACTATGTTGCACGCACTTATGGTCGAGATGCGGTCTCTCAGATTGCAACTTTCGGTACCATGGCGGCAAAAGGTGCGATTCGTGACGTAGCCCGTGTCTTGGGTAAATCTTATGGTTTAGCTGACCGTATTTCTAAAATGATTCCGACCAAGCCTTTAGGTTTAAGTTTGGAAGAATCCATTGAGGCCGAACCACAGCTAAAAGACATTGTCACTAACCCATCTAACCCAGATAACGACGATGCAGCCGAAATTTGGGAAATGGCACTCAAACTTGAAGGCATTACCCGTAACACAGGTAAACATGCCGGTGGTGTGGTTATTGCACCAACTAAGTTAACTGACTATTCGGCTGTCCTATGTGATGCAGATGGAACTAACCGTGTCGCCCAATTCGATAAAGACGATGTGGAAGCTGCAGGTCTAGTTAAATTCGACTTCTTGGGCTTACGTAACTTAACGGTAATTGAAGATGCCATTAAGCACATTAATACCCGTCCAGATATCACTACACCTGTCGATATTTCCCTGATTCCTTTGGATGACAAACCTGCCTATGCTGTGTTCGCAGATGCGAATACCACAGCGGTCTTCCAGTTTGAATCCGTCGGCATGAAAAAAATGCTGAAAGAGGCACGTCCAAGTAAGTTCGAAGAAATTATTGCTTTCGTGTCTTTATACCGTCCAGGCCCGATGGATCTGATTCCTGACTTTATTTACCGTATGCATGGTGGCGAGTTTGAATACTTACATCCATTACTAGAAAGTGTCCTTGAACCGACATACGGTATTATGGTGTATCAGGAACAGGTAATGCAGGCAGCGCAGTTCTGTGCTGGCTATAGCTTGGGTGGCGCGGATTTACTTCGTCGTGCTATGGGTAAAAAGAAAGTCGAAGAAATGATTAAGCACCGTCAGATCTTTACTGAGGGTGCTGCAACCAAAGGTATTGATGCAGATACGGCCAACCATATCTTCGACTATATGGAAAAATTCGCAGGCTATGGTTTTAACAAATCCCATGCCGCTGCCTATGCCCTTGTTGCATATCAAACTGCTTGGTTAAAAGCACATTTCCCTGCTGAATTTATGTCAGCAGTGATGACCTCGGAAATGCAGAACACGGACAACGTGGTGTTCTTAATCGATGACTGTCGTATTAATGGTCTTGAAGTCTTACCACCTTCGGTCAATATGTCTTTATATAATTTCCATGCCAGCGATCCAAAAACCATCGTCTATGGTTTAGGTGCGATCAAGGGTGTCGGTGAAGCTGCCATGCAGTCTGTGATTGACTCACGTATCCAAGATGGCCCATATAAAGATCTGTTTGACTTCTGCCATCGTATTGACCTAAAAAAAATCAATAAGCGCACGCTTGAAGCATTGATTCGTGGTGGCGCACTGGATTGTTTAGGATTAGAACGCGCTGACTTGATGGCGCAATTGCCAGAAGCTGTACAAGCGGCTGACCAAGCCCGCACTAACCGCGAAACAGGGATGATGGATTTATTTGGTGAAGTTGAAGAAGTTCAGCGTAAACCTTCTAAACCTGTTAAACCGTGGTCAGATGAAGTTCGTCTTAAAGGTGAAAAAGATACTCTTGGGCTTTATCTAACAGGTCATCCGATCGATGTGTATCGATCAGAGTTAAAAGCCTTTATTTCACAGCGTATTAATGAACTTACGCCTACACGTCGCGGTGTCACTACAGTATTTGCAGGCCTAGTCGTCGATGTAGCCAACTTCCCGAACCGTATGATGGTGACACTCGATGATGGTACAGCACGTATTGAAGTGTCTGCGAATCACGAACGTTTTAACCGCTTCAAAGACGTGATTCAAAACGAAAAAGTGGTGGTCATTGAAGGTGAAATTTACGAACGTGAAGGTTTTGATCGGCCAATGGGTCGCTTAACTAAAGCCTTCAGTTTGAATGAAATCCGTCAAAAACGTGCCAATGCCATTCAAATTAAATTAACACCTGAACATTTTAGTAAAACGCTATCACGCGACATCCAAAATATTTTACTGCCTTTTTGCAATGTCGATATGTGTACGCATATACCTGTGCAGTTATATATTGACTATCCATATGCGACGGCCGACATTCATTTGGGCTTAAACTGGAAAGTTGCCCCACTAGATGAATTACTGTCTAAGCTGCGTGACTACTTCGGTAAAGAATCTTTGCATGTCGAATATCATGTCAAATCCAAAGCTGCCAAAGCGGTAAGTTATGAACAAGCCTCTATTCCTGCGCAGGTTCCGCCACCGCCAGATGGGATGAGCATGGATGATGCCATGGATTTATACCAAGCAGAAGCCAATCAATTTTCTTAAAGTTTAAACGCTGTTTGAACTGCTTTTTTAAATAAACATATTGGAAATATCATGAATCAAACTGACAATGCTGCGGTTTCAGCACATCTCTCCCATGTGCGTATTGTCATGGTGAATACAACATTACCCGCAAATATTGGTAGTGCATTACGTGCCATGAAAACCATGGGACTTTCAAAGCTGGTCTTAGTTGCACCGAAGACTTACCCGCATCCTGACATTAATGCTTTGGCTGCCGGTGCTGTCGATTTAATTGATCAAATTGAAATCGTTGAATCATTAGAAGAAGCCATTAAAGATTGTCATATTATCTTTGGTACTAGTGCGCGTAGTCGTACCATCCCATGGCCATTACTTGACGCTCGCCCTGCTGCCGAAATGTCTCTCAAAGCGGTCTGCGAACAACAGCAAGAAATTGCCGTGGTGTTTGGCCGTGAAGACCGTGGTTTGACCAATGAAGAATTGGCAATGGCCAACTACCATGTCACTATTCCAGTGAATACTGAATATGGCGTCTTAAACGTTGCCCAAGCGATTCAAGTCATTTGCTATGAAATGCGCATGGCCGCCCTTGCACATACTGAGTTAACTGCAAATCCTGATGCCAATATGCATGTTACCGATGACATCGATATGGAATGGGATGAACCTTTGGTGACCCATGAAATGATGGAACAGTTCTACCCGCATATTGAAAAAATGCTGGCAGAGATTGAATTTATGGATCCAAAAAATCCAAGATTATTACCTTTACGCTTGCGTCGCCTATTTGGACGTATACAATTAGATCGTATGGAATACCACTTATTACGTGGCATCTTTAGCCGAGTACAGGCTTTAAATAACGGAACATGGAAAAAATCTACAGACAATGAGGATCAATCTAATGCTTAAGCAGCTCAAAGAAGATATACAGGCTGTATTCGCGCGCGATCCTGCTGCACGAAATACGCTCGAAGTCTTAACGACTTATCCAGGAATTCATGCCTTAATCATGCATCGTATGGCACATGAACTTTGGAAAAAAGAGTGTAAAGGCTCAGCTCGTCTATTGTCTTCTTTTAGCCGCTTTGCCACAGGCATTGAGATTCATCCGGGTGCGAAAATCGGTCGTCGTTTCTTCATTGACCATGGTATGGGTGTGGTGATTGGTGAAACAGCTGAAATTGGTGATGATGTCACCCTTTACCATGGTGTGACCTTAGGGGGCACAACTTGGAATAAAGGCAAACGTCACCCCACCTTGGAAGATGGCGTAGTGGTTGGCGCTGGTGCAAAGATCTTAGGCCCATTTACGGTAGGTAAAAATGCCAAAGTCGGCTCAAATGCCGTGGTGACCAAAGAAGTTCCTGCGGATACTACCGCTGTAGGTAATCCAGCACGCTTTATCACGAAAGATAAGCCAAAAGATGAAGCTGAAAGCCGTCGTCGCGATTATGCAGAAAGTATTGGTTTCCAACCGTATGCTGCAACACAAGACCAAACTGACCCAATGTTAGAAGGTATGCGTGTGTTGTTAGATCGTATTCAGCACAATGAAAAACGTATGAATAATTTGTGTCAGCGTTTGTCTCTCCTTGACCCAACGTTCAAAAAGCAACAGCTTAATGAACAACCTTTTAGTCAGGAAGAACTTAAAATCATTGAAGATGTGCGCCGCGAATGCGAAGCTCAAAGTAATCAATCTAAAGCTTAACCAAAAGCAATCATAATAAGTTGCCTTTAACTTGCATGTTGTTCAGAGTTTTTTTAGACTGACCAACATGCTTTTTTGTATAAAATAAATTAATGGATGAATCATATGACGCTTAAGCCCTTGGCAGTTGCTTGTATTGCTTTAACCCTTGCCGCTTGTGGAAGCGCCCCAACTAAAAATAATGCTCCTAAAGATGCCATGATTTTTGTAGAGCCTGAACTGACTCCACCTTTCTACGCACTCAACCCATTTAACTACGATGCACCACCTCCTTTTGAATTAAATTTACAAAAAGCTGCAGCACAGCCTGTGACTAAGATGGTGGTAACTAGCCCAACCGACCCATCTAAGCAATTAACTCTTGAAGAAAACCGCCTGATTATCCCCACTGTTGACAGCAAAGAACGTTCGATGAAATTTGCTGCTTTAGCAGGTGACAATGAAATCGACATTACTGAAATTGATGATTTCTTACAGCTTGTTGAAGGTAAAGCACGTCACTATCCACCACGTTTTGTTCAACGCCAAGAACGCAAAGGGTTTGAGCTTAAACTTAAAGAAGTGACGCAAAAATTAGATACGCTTGCGTCTAAAGACAATGCTTCTTTTGATATTTTAGTTCGTGCATTTAAAGCCAGTGTGATGGCACGTAACCTCGACTTAGGTTCTGTGTACACAACTAAATCATTAACTTACGCACAACGTATTTTAAAAATCAACCAAGATGATGCTGAAGCAAACTTCTGGTTCGGTTTTGGTTTATCTGAAGGTGGTGGTCAACGTGAAGCGATTCCATACTTAGACAAAGCGATGAAAGCAGGTGTTCAAGAAGCCTATCTTTCTGCAGCAAATAACTATATTGCGATGGAACAAAAAAAGAACGCGATTCAGGTCTTAAAGAACTACAAAGTGAAATACCCACAAGAAGGCGAAGTCGCTGACCGCTTAATTCAAGAAATTGAAAAGCAAGGCCGTTGGAATGTTTGGCAAGTTTTAAATCCGCCTAAAGCTGCGTCTTAATTGTAACGATTTAGAAAATACTTTTGAAAAAAGACCGTTTTAACGGTCTTTTTTCATTTATGGCGAATTGAAAATCCTGACAATTATCGTATGATTTGAAAATATTTAACCCAATGTGCGACCCCTTTATGCAGCTAAATACTAAAACAATACTGCTCCTTGGAATCATGAGTACCAGCGTCCTGAGTGGATGTCAGGTCGTCAGTGTCAAAAACCAAAAACTCAACGTTTCTATTGCCAATGAACGTGAAAGTATTATTTCTCGAAACAAACTCAGCGAAGCCAGTTTAAATGTCTTGTCGATGACAGGTCGTGAAGCCAAAGCGTGTATAGAAGACCCGAAAGCCTGTGTTGATGAACTACAACAAATCCCACAAATTCAAGACGAACAGTTACTGTCTACGGCAAGTGAATTATATTTAGCAAAAGCCATTGAATATGAGTCTTCTTCTGCCTGTAAATTAGGTTTACTGAGTAGCCACAAATCAGAAGAAAAACAAAAAATTGAACAAGACACTTATAACAAATGTTTAGATCAACAGCTGACGCTACTGGATAAAAGTATTCGCTATAGCTATGCCTATATGTTTAAAACCAAACGTGCGCCTGCTGACCGTATTTTTGATAACCGCCAAGTTCAAATCCGAGATTTCTATAATCAAGGGATTGCTAAACTGGTTAGCAGCTATGCACTACGTTATAAACCGCAAGAAGTCACCCAACAGATCAAAGTCGGACAAACCACCTATCATATTGACTTCAGCCATTACCCAGAACTCAAAAATCGTAAAATTGAACAATTGATGTCAACCTATAACCTCAACTTCTCAGGTTTACGTTCAATTACCCGCCGAGATGGTTTTGGTTCCGAATTCCTTGTGGTTTTACCCGAAGAACATACAGTTGAAACAGGCAAAGCCAAATACATTATCAACCCAATAGATTTTAAATATCCGTCTGGTTCAAACCCTAATATCCATCAAGCGCGCTATTTAGCTGCAACCTTAACAGCGGAACCTGTAAGCACCACAACTTCAGTTGATCAAATTTTAAATCAGCATGAGTTTCAAATTAAGGCTTACGACCCGTACAAATATGAACAGGTCAATATTGCCAATAAAAACTATGCCCTTGCAGCCAATTTTTCTGCACCTTATGGTCTTTGGTTAGCACAAAACAACTTGGGCAAGGCAGCGTATTTATCCCTGATTGACCGTGATGAAAAACTCACGATGCCACATTTATACATGCTTGAACCATATAATCCTGACAAAAAAGTCATCGTTTTGGTACATGGTCTTGCTAGTAGCCCTGAAGCATGGATTCGTCTCACCAACGATATTATGGGCGATTCAGTGCTACGTGAGCACTATCAAGTGTGGCAAGTGTTCTACTCAACCAACATGCCGATTATTGAAAGCCGCTTCCAAATTTATTCCATATTGACTCAAACTTTTAATAAAGTCGACGCCAATGCTGCAGCTAAAAAAGATGCGGTTTTAGTTGGTCATAGTATGGGCGGAATTATTGCACGACTACTGGTTAGCCAAGCCGATACCACACAATCTGCTTTGAAAATGATGAACTCACGTCAATTAAATCAGTACCGCAATATTCCAGTCGTGAAGCAGCGTATGGTAATTGACGATATTCCAAATTTCAGCCGTGCGATTTTCTTGGCTGCACCGCATCGTGGTACTGAATACGCAGATCGTTGGTTTACCAAAGCTGCTCGAAAAATCATTAAACTTCCGGGCGCTTTCTTATCAGCCATGGGTGATGTGTTAACTCAGGAAGAAGACCTGAAAGATTTATTCCGTGAAATCGACCACGGCTTAATCCAAAATGGACCAAGTGACTTAAGCCACCAATCCAAATTTATTGCGCTCACTGAAGATATTCAGCCACGTAAAGGTTTGAAGTTTCATTCAATTATGGGAAATAACACCAATAGCCAAGATAAAAATGTAATCTCGGATGATGTCGTGCCATACACCAGTGCGCATTTAGAGGGTGCTGTTTCAGAAAAGATCATTAAAGGTGGTCATTCGATTCAAGAAACCCCAGAAGCTGTACTTGAACTGCGCCGTATACTACGACTGCATTTGATTGAACTTGGCCTCTATAAACCATAATGCAATACAACATTTAATTCGATCTACATATTTTAAAACCGATCTCAGGATCGGTTTTTTTCATTTCTGCATTTACTTGAATATGCCATTATTCACATAATTATTATATAAGCCTTTATTTTTTAATCATTTTAAAACTCAAAATCACTTGTTAAATTTTATACAAATCTTATATTAGAGATAAATACGGGTTAAATATAGACAAAAAAGTTGTGCACATATCCTAAATTTTTTATGAGCATATCGAATTATGAAATTAAAAGGCTCAAAGTTACTTCATCGGGATGAAATAGAGAGTTTAATCAAAAATAGATTAAATAAAGTTTATTTTACGCCAAATTTAGAATCCATTTATCAGCCGCTCTACCGTGATGAAGCGGCGAAAGAATTTCGTTTTCGCGGGATCATTATTTTTCTCCTGTATGCCCTGTTATGTTCGGGGATTTATCAAGTGATTCCATAACGCAGTTTTGTAGATTCCTTTGTATATTTGGGTAGTGTTTATCATTCTGATTGCATGGGATTTTTCTTTTTTTCCGCATTAACCCCTTATTTTAATGTTTATACTTGTCTAGGCTCGATGTGCGCTGTTGCAATCATATTTATCATCTTTACTGTGATTGGTAATGATCACAATGATGCGCTATTACATGCAGCCATGAAGTATGCCTTGGTCATCATCTATGCCTTTGTTGGTATGCGTTTTTATATTGCCATGGTTGCGGGTTGGTAGAACATGACCACTGACTGGGCTAGCAAACCGTTGTCCGTTATAAGGAGCTTTAGAACAGCTATGGCATTATGCCCTACGCCATCAACAGCCTTTAAGCATCATAGTGATCGATATCGAATTTTTGAAAATTAAAATGATCATTTAGGTCATCAGGCGGGTGACATCTGCCTGACCCAAATTGCAGAGGTTTTGTCTCAAATCACTAATCGAAATGGTGAGTTAGCTGCACACTATGGCAGCGAAGAGTTTTTACTCCTCTTTAGGGTGTTAACTGAAGCTGAAAATTGAACCTTTGGCAGCCGATTTATTACGCAGAATTTAATCACTCGAACTTCCACATCCAGCCAGCCATATGTCTAAATTTGTGAAGATTAGCATCGGTACGGAAACGATCATTCCATCCAAATCTTATCAAATTCAGAAATTTATATAGGCTGCCGATCGTGCACTTTACCTTGCAAAAGGTAGCTGTCGCAACCAATATCGATTAGCTCAGGCTGAAGCGCAGCTTGATGTTTGAGTCAGTTTATCGCTTTGTAAATGTATCCATTGTTGAATTTACACACAGACTTTTTAGCGTTTATAAATAATATTTTGACTGCTTTTTTTACATGCAGACAAACCTTTTCTGGCATTTTCCTACCACTTTTTTTGCTAGAATCAGCAACACGATTTGTTAACGTACACCTGTGGTTTTGAATGAAGAGACAAAATAAATATAAGGACTTTTTCTAAATCCAATTTTCATCAAAACAGTGTTTTTCGTTTAGCAGCGCACAAATTTTTATTTTAAGGTATTTCGTTTCATGCAAGCTGATAATTCCAAAGTTGACCTTTCAACCCTGACCCCGATGATGCAACAGTACATGTCAGTCAAAATGCAAAATCCGCATTCACTGATGTTTTATCGGATGGGTGATTTTTATGAGCTCTTTTTTGAAGATGCGCATAAAGCAGCAAAACTCTTAGGAATTACACTGACACATCGTGGTAAAGCCAATGGTGAGCCTATTCCTATGGCTGGCGTCCCCTACCATGCGGCTGAAGGCTATCTAGCCCGCCTTGTAAAAAAAGGTGAAACAGTGGTGATCTGCGAGCAAATTGGTGAGGTGACAGGCAAAGGGCCAGTTGAGCGCGGTATTGTCCGTATCATTACCCCGGGGACATTAACGGACGATGCACTGATTGCCTCTCATCAAAGTTCAAATTTAGTCGCAATCTGCTTACAACAAAATCAGATCGGGATTGCTTTACTGGACCTCAGTGCAGGTATTTTCAAAGTTCAGCAAATGGACTATCAGCTGGAACAATTGGCAATCGAACTTTCTCGTTTAATGCCGAGCGAAATTTTGATTGATGAAGATCTCATTGACCCGAATATTGTCGAGCAAATTAAACGTCAATTAGACTGCCCTGTTACCAAGCGTCCAAATGTCGACTTCAATTTAAATAACGCGCAAAAAACGCTGTGTGACCAATTTGCAGTAGCCACACTTTCAGGTTTTGGTATTGACCATTTACCTTTGGCGAAAGCTGCCGCTGCGGCTTTGATTCACTATGCAAAAGTCACTCAAAAAACTGCTTTACCACATATCCGCAGCATTCAACTTGAACAAAGTAGTGATTTCGTGGCGCTCGACCCCGTCACTCGTCGTAACTTAGAACTGATTGATCCTTTATTTGAACATGGCACTTCCCTGTTCCAACTGATCAATGATTGCCAAACTGCGATGGGTGGCCGTCTATTAAGTCGTACCTTAATGCAGCCTTTACGAGATACCGCTTTATTGGATGCACGTTTAGATGCATCACAAGCGATGCTGCAAGGCTATCATGAGTCTCCGATACGCTTAGTTCTCAAAGAAATTGGTGATATTGAACGTGTGCTATCTCGTGTAGCTCTCGGCAGTGCTCGACCACGAGACCTAGTTCAGTTACGTCAAACTTGTGCACAAATTCCCTATCTTCGACATGCACTTGAACCGATCATTCAGTCACACCAATCTAAGCTGATCGCTCAGTTAAATGATGAAATGGGTGATTTTCACGGCTTACATGAGCGTCTCATGTCTGCCATCGTAGAAAACCCGCCAGTGCTTTTACGTGATGGTAATGTGATTGCCGAGGGTTTCGACACTGAACTTGATGAACTGCGTAAAATTCGTGACCATGCAGGACAATTCCTCATTGATCTCGAAATCAAAGAGCGTGAACAAACCGGAATTTCAACCTTAAAAATTGGCTATAACCGTGTCAGTGGCTACTATATTGAACTCACTCGAGCGCAGGCTGAGCAAGCACCTGATCATTATATTCGCCGCCAAACCCTAAAAAATGCGGAACGCTACATTACCCCTGAGTTGAAATCTTTTGAAGATAAGGTGCTTTCGAGTGAGTCACGTGCATTAGCGCGCGAAAAAATGCTCTTTGAGCTATTACTTGATGAGTTACGTGCAGATATTGGCAACTTACAAATGATGAGTGCCGCTATAGCGCAAATTGATTTATTGGCCAATTTTGCCCATCAAGCTCGATTACGCAATTGGTCACGTCCTGAATATAGCCCTGAAGTTGGTATTAAAATCAAAGCTGGACGTCACCCTGTTGTGGAATCTCTGAGCAAATCGGCATTTACCCCAAATGATACCAGTTTGGACTTTAATCACCGCATGGCGATTATCACAGGGCCAAATATGGGCGGTAAATCGACCTTTATGCGCCAAACTGCCTTAATCAGCTTATTGGCCTACTGTGGTAGCTTTGTCCCTGCCCAATCTGCCATTTTAGGGCCGATCGATCGGATATTTACCCGTATAGGATCTGCAGACGACTTGTCTACTGGTAAATCAACCTTCATGGTGGAAATGACTGAAACCTCACAGATTCTACATCATGCGACCAATCAATCACTGGTACTGATGGATGAAGTCGGACGTGGTACGAGTACCTATGATGGCTTATCTTTGGCGTGGGCATGTGTGCTCGATCTCACGCGTCGCATTAAATGTTTATGCCTATTTGCAACGCATTATTTTGAGCTCACTGAATTAGGCAAAGACGCTAATATCGATAACTATCATGTCACTGCCCGTGAGCTAAATGGCAACTTGATCCTACTACATAAAGTCCAACAAGGCCCGGCGAGTCAAAGTCATGGTCTACAGGTGGCAAAGCTTGCGGGTATTCCCGCAGCAGTGATCAAAGAAGCGCAAAATCGACTTCGTATTTTAGAAACTCAGCAAAAACAGCAACTCAATACTGCTGTACAAACCGATCTATTCTCGGCACTCGCAGAGCCTGAAGTCATTGAACGCGTAGTTGAAGTTGAAAAAACATCGCCCGTACTTGATGCCTTAGCAGATATTGATATCGATAACTTAAGTCCACGTGAAGCATTACAACAGCTTTACGCTTTAAAGGATTTACTTAAGATCTAAATTGAGCAGAAGCGATAGATGAGATATGCAAAGAACACCAATGAAGGTGTTCTTTGCATTGACACCATTCAAACGCGTAAATTAGTGAATGTTTGCTATCTATTACTGCGGCTATTCAGCAATAAATTGATAAAAAATTAATGTTCTAAAATGTTTCATGCTTAAAATGCACATAAAAATATTGTTCGATAAACAGATGTAATTTAATTAGTTTTTGAGTATGATTCTCATTCATTGTGAAATTTACATAAATTGTTCAGTTTTTAGTGATTTTAACAGCACTGCATATAATAATTATCAATAAAAGGAATTGTTAGTTACCCTATTTTTTGCCTAAAATACACCATTAGTTTATTAGAACCATATTTTTTAGGTAGCTGTCGCCATGACCTTTGTTGTCACTGAAAACTGTATTAAATGTAAATATCAAGACTGCGTAGAAGTTTGCCCTGTTGACTGTTTCTATGAAGGTCCAAACTTCCTTGTTATTAATCCAGATGAATGTATCGACTGTGCGCTATGTGAACCTGAGTGTCCAGCTAACGCGATTTTCTCTGAAGATGAGTTACCTGAAGGTCAAGAAGTATTTATCGAACTTAATACTGAACTTTCTCAAAAATGGCCGAACATCACTCAAATTGGTGATCAACCTGCCGACCGTGAAGAATGGAACGGTAAAGCTGATAAATTACAATATCTTGAAAAGTAATTTTACGCTTTCATGAAAAGATCAGCACATGCTGATCTTTTTTTATACTTAAAGCACACATTTCATTGCAAATTATTCAAATTTTCTCAATCAAATTGGATTAAAATAGAACGAGTTTATAAATAATTGATTTCTATAATGAAGCATTTACTCAAGGGATTATTGTCCGTTGCAATATTCCCTCTTGTTTTCATTGGTTGTACAACTACACCACAAAAACAAGGTCACACTATTACAACTCCCGACGGTAAACGTATTTACATACCTCAAGAAAAAGTGACGACCATCAGACAAGCCCCGCCTAAAGTGGTGCCTTATGCCTACAATTCGTGGGTCGCGTCTGTCGATAATTTACGTCGCGTTCGAGACTATGAAGTCTTTTTAGAGAAAAATGGTGTAGGCAATATCATTCCTTCATTTGAGTTGATGCGTACTGCACGTGACTGGCAAAAATGTGGTCGCTCAGAATATATGGTACCTAACCGTGAATTATGGCAAAACCAAATTGCAACCTTACGTGTCTTTAAATATTTAGTAGCTGCCAATATCTTAACGGACTTTGAAGTGACATCGGTTTATCGTGATTTGCCTTTGAACCAGTGTGCCGGTGGTGCAAGTTCATCTCGTCACTTATACAACTCTGCGATTGATTTCCGTATTGGACCTGCGTACCCGCAGCCCGAAGACTACAGTTATATTGAAAATACCAAGTTCCGTTTATGCCAATTTTGGTCACAACACGGGCAGAGTCTCAATATGGGATTAGGTTTATATGCCAGCGGACAAATTCATATTGATACTCAAGGCTACCGTACTTGGGGGCCTGATCACTCAAGTCGCTCATCAATGTGTAATTACTAAAACATTACATCGTCATATCAAGACCTCTTCGGAGGTCTTTTTTGTACATAAAATATTCAAATATAGAACAATAAATTGCGATGTTGGTGGAAAGGTTTAAAATGCTTGCATCAATCACGAGGTGCGACAACATGCAACAAATGTGGACAGACATTGATGCTTACATCGATTCACATTTAATTCCTGAAGATCCAATATTGACCCAAACACTTCAACATACGGATGAACGTGGCTTTCCTGATCATCTTGCTGTAGCGGCTAATCAAGGCATGCTGCTTCAAATGTTAATCCAAATGAACAAGTGTAAACGCGTTTTAGAACTTGGAACTTTTGCAGCCTATAGCACCATGTGGTTAGCACGTGCCTTACCTGAAGATGGTTACATTCTGACCATTGAAGGTCGTGATACACATGCTGCCCTCGGTCAAGAAAATATTGATAATGCAAAGCTTGCACAAACGATAGAACTGAAATGTGGTCGTGCGGCAGATATTTTACGTGCCCTTCCTGAAGATACCGAACCTTTTGACTTTATTTTTGTCGATGCAGACAAACAGAGCTACCCTGAATATTTAGAATTAAGCTTAAATTTATCTCATTCAGGTACAGTGATTGTTTTAGACAATGTGATTCGTGCAGGTGAGATTCTGAATGCTGAAAACCATAAACCAAGCATTGAAGGTATTCGTGATATGTTCAAAGCTATGCAAAATCATCCGAAAATTTTATCCTGCACGGCACTTCAAACTGTAGGTTGTAAAGGTCATGATGGTTTTGCAATTGCAATCGTTAAATAATCTTAATCGAGGTGTTTTTTAGACATCTTGAGTAAAGGTATAAAAAATAATCAATACAGTATTTTATTTTCAAAACAATTACTTATAAACACTGCACACAGAGTTATCCACAATTTATGAGGATAACTCTGATTGTTTTTAAATCAACTCTGTTCGTTTGCTCAACTTATTTTACAACCAACAATGGAACACTCGAATTTCTGAAAATACTGGTGGTGATACTGCCCAAGAAGAACTGATGGATTTTACTGTGGCTAAAAGCGCCAAGTACGATTAACTGAATGCCATGCTCTTGTTGATAGTCCAGAATATTTTCCGAAACATCGCCATAACGGTATTCTGTCACCACATCGAGACCGGCATTGGTTAAATAATTTTTTGGATCATCCAAGATTTGTGGGTGATCTCCAACATAAACCAAATGACATTGTAAGAGTTTGAGTAGATCACTTTGTGCCACACGCTTCATTAACTCAACGCATTTAGGCGAATATTCATAGGCAAAAATAAAACGAGTCGGTGGTTTAAACGTTGGCCCTACAGTCATAACTGTACAACTTGCACCACGTATAAAGTTTTCAACATTACTACCAAGCGGCTTATTGCGCTCTGCTGAACGTTCACCCACGCGACCAATTAAAACAATATCGTCATCTTGCAACACATTAAAACTTTGCTCTAAGAAGTCGCCCTTTTCCTGAATATGGGTGGTTTGAATACCATGCTTATCTTGGATCATTTCAGAAATGTGTTTGAGCAAGTTATTACTATAATCTAACGCTAAATCACTTTGTTTTTGTTCTAACTCCGCGAGTTCTTTCAAGAGCATAGCATTACTTTCAAACCCAATCACTCCACTGATTTCACCTAAGTGATAACTTGCCGGATAGTAATCAAGTATTTGCAGTAAAACCAACTCACGGTGAGTTTGTTTAGCAACCCAAGCAGCAGCATCAGCTAGTGCATTAATGCATGGAGAAGAGTCGATACAGGCGATAACTCGTTTCATGATTAGCCCTCGTTTTATTATTGCTTGGCTATAAAATGTTGTTTGTTATTTTTAACTTATCACAACTCTGTTTCACTGTGCATGCATTTGTGTAAGCATAAAAACGATTTATGACCTATTTGGCGATTATTTATTCACGATATCGAATGAGTTTTGCAGGATTTCCCGCAATGATTGCACGCGCTTCGACATTTTTCGTCACCATACTGTTCATGCCGACCACAGCCTGCTCAGCAATGTGAATGCCATCCTTGATTCCAACATGCGCACCTAGCCAAACATCACGCTCTATCTCAATCCCTTGTGAACGTACAGCTTGTTGATAGATCGGTTGATTGACATCCATTCCATGATCAAAAGCGTATAAATGGCAATATGCCGCCATACGAACCTGATCGTGAATTTTGATGCCCACTCGCCCACCATCTATAATACAGTGATGATTGATCGCCACTTCATTACCAATTTCAATTGGGCCATGCAAAGTACAATCTGCTGCAATAAAGCTGTTATCTCCAATGACAATCTTACGTCCTGGTTCGGCAAAAATATGAGCCAATGGCGATATAAAACAGTTTTCACCAATTTCAACGGTTTCCATCGATTTGAGATAGTCTTGATATTCCTGTTGCCAAGCTTCGGCCCAACCACGATTTTTCGGTTTGAGTGACCAATACAACCAAGGCATATAATTTAGACGATGCTTATGTTGCTCTCGATATTTCAATAATGGATCTATTTCATTCATCTTCAGCAGCCTCTACGATATGCAGTTGTTCACGTCCGCGAGTTACATCTTGAATCTTTAACTGTAGCGGTTGGATTTGATGAATTTGCAATGATGCAAGTACATTTACACCTTGCGCTGTGTATTCTTCCTGAAATTCAATTTGCTGCTGATTGAGTTCATATTGGAAAATTGCCCACTCATTAAACTGACAACTAAATTGCACTTTTTTCTTCTCAATGAGTTCAATTTTTTCAGCCTGCAACAGACATTGACCGGCACAGCCACCATAGGCGCGTACCAAGCCCCCAGTCCCGAGCTTAATTCCACCATACCAACGATTAACCAAGACCAACACGTTGGTTAGGTCATTCCCTTCTATGGTTGCTAGAATGGGCCGACCTGCTGTGCCTGAAGGCTCACCATCATCATTAAAACGTACGGTATGTCCAATTTTCCATGCCCAACACTGATGTGTTGTTGAGATATCCTTATTGGCTTCGAGAAATTCTTTAACGGCTTGTTCATTTTCCACAGGAACTGCGATGGCTTGAAAACAACTTTTTTTAATGTCTTCTTCATATTCAAACTGTGCGGCGAGTGTAAATGGCATAACGTCTTTAGATCCTCTATCAGCGGATATTATAGCGTTTTTTGAAAGACTTACATCCACAAAAAAGCCTCCAAAACTGGAGGCTTGATTGGCACTGCGTTATTAACGTTCGCGAAGTGCTTCTTTGGCTTTATTGAATGGCTTGATTAAATATTCAAGTACAGTTTTCGAGCCGGTACGGATATCAACTGTCGCCACCATACCCGGAGTGATACTAAAACTTTTACCTTCTTTATTGCTTAATTTATCACTATCTGTACGGATATAAACACGATAATAGAACTGATCTTGTTTCACTTCATCACGTAACGTATCTGGTGAAATGACGGTCACTTTACCTTTTAGACCACCATAGATCGAATAGTCATATGCCGTAATTTTCACTAAGGCTTCTTGACCCGGACGAATAAAAGCAATATCTCGTGGTGAAATACGTGCTTCTACCAAAAGCTGTTCATCCAAAGGTACAATGGTCATCAATTTACCATTTTGCGGAATCACACCGCCCAATGTCATCACATCAATCTCTTTGACCACACCACGAACTGGAGATTTAAAAACGGTACGGCTGAGTGTATCCGATTTGCCTTTCACCACTTGTTGCTGCGATTCAATATCAGTATTGGCTTTCGACAATTCTTCCCGTGATTTCACCAAATATTGGTTACGGACATCATTTAACTGATTTTGTAAGTCATTCGCTGAACGCTTTAAACGAAGTACTTCAACTTCACTTGCTGCACCCTTAGCAACTAAAGGTTCAGTCATGGCCAATTCTTGTTGAACCAATACCAAAGCTTGTTTTAAGCCGGCAACAGATTCTTCCAAGTTTGCACGACGTGAATGATATAAAGCGGTTTCTTCCTTCACTAAAGTTGGAATCTTTTGAACATCTTCAGGAAAGGTTAATGGTGTACCATTCACTTCTGCACGTAAACGTGCTGCTGTCGCACGTGATGCCACAAGTAAAGACTCGGTTTCACCAACATTTGATGCGAAGCGTGTTGGATCAAGTTGCGCAAGGACTTGACCTTGTTCAACAATTTGACCTTCCTTCACATTCAACTTGGTTAAAATCCCTCCCTCAAGCGACTGAACAATTTGTTCTTTCGAAGATGGAATCACTTTACCTGTCCCTGTAGAGACTTCTTCTAATTTAAACAACCAAGCCCAAACTAAAAGGATTGCCAGACCAATCGTAATAATCCAAATGATTAAACTCGATTTCGGTAATGGTGGCTCTTTAAAGCTGACTTTGGTCGAGCGTTGTATTTCTTGTTTATTTTCACTCATGATTTAAGCCCCAGCTACTTTTTTCTGAGCATTCTGATTCAGAATTTGATCACGAGGCCCATCCATGACAATTTTACCTTCATTCACCACAATAATGCGGTCAACCAACTCAAGTACCGCACGGCGATGTGTTGCCACCACCATAGTTCGGTTTTGTAAATAACCTTTTAAATGATCGATCAACTGCTTCTCAGATACGTCATCAATGGCTGCTGTAGGTTCATCAAGCAATAGAATATTGGGTTGACGAATCAATAAGCGTGCAAGCAACAAAGCTTGGCGTTGACCGCCAGAGAAGCCTACACCACCTTCTAAAATGATATGGTCTAGCCCTTCTTTTTTCTCTTGAACAAAGTGAATTGCACCCGTAATTTTCAGTACTTCAATCAATTGTTCATCCGTAGCCAACGGAGCACCCAAGGTCAAGTTTTCACGAATCGTACCATAAAATAACTGTGCATTTTGGTTCAATAGCCCCATATCACGGCGTACATCTGCGGGGTCAATTAAAGACAGCTCAATCCCATCTAATTTAACTTTGCCTTGTACTGGCGTTTGCATACCCGATAACAATTGGAGTAGCGTCGACTTACCAGCACCGTTACGGCCCAAAATTGCGATTTTTTCTCCAGCCTTAATTTCCAGTTTTGGAATTAAAAGACTTGGACGTGGGTCATCTTCACCATACTTAAATGACACACCATTGAGTTCATAATGACCATTAATTGATGGTCGATGAATAAGATGAGAATAATCCGGTTGATCGACAGGTTTCTTCATGAGCTCATCCAGACCGGCTTTTGCCACTTTAGCCTGTTGTAAACGACCTAATACCCCTGCCAGTGCAGAAATCGGTGCCAACATTCGTGAAGACAAAATCGAACAAGCCACCAAAGCACCTGTGGTCATTTCACCTTTCATCACAGCAAAACAGCCGACAAGTACAACGATTGCAAATGTTAGACCCTGAATTTTTTGTGTCCATGCCGACATTAAGCCCACGATTTTACGTTGACGCATGCTGACATCAGCAGACACTTCATTCATGTGGTTCCATTGGTTTTGGAAGCGTGATTCCGCACGAAGTAATTTGATATCTTCCATGCCTTGCACAGATTCAACCAATAAGGCATTACGAATCGAAGACTCGCGCATACCCATTTGTGCAAGTTTAGCCAATGGTTTTTGCGCCAAAATCCCTGGAATAATCATCAAAGGAACCACCAACAGCATAACCCAAAATAGATTGCCGCCAATTAACCAGAAGATGAACAGGAACAAGAAGAAAAACGGTAAGTCGGCAATCGCAGTAACAGTCGTCGAGGTGACCATCTCACGCACGCCTTCTAATTCACGAATCTGTGAAATAAAAGTACCCGTTGATTTTGAGCGTTCGCTATTTTTAATTCTTAATGCATGACCAAACACACGATCAGATATTTTTAAATCGGCACGTTTACCAATAATATCCGACAAATAAATTCGTGAAACACGTAGTGCAAACTCAAATATCGCCGCAATTAACACCCCACCCGCGAGTACCCATAAGGTCGGCACAGATTGAGATGGAATGACACGGTCGTACACGTTCATTGAGAACAAAATAGTGGCTAGAGCCAAAATATTCGCCATTAATGAAGCAAACATAATGTCGATGTAGCGTTTCCAGTCTTTTAAAACGATCGACCAGAACCAATTTTTTTCAAACGGCTTGATGTATTCATCGACACGTGCATCGGGTACAGATGACTCTGGACGTAGAATATATATATTGCGAACGCCATGGCTCAATCGTTCAATAGAGAAGACTTGAGATAAACCTTCATCTCCGCTCAATTGGACACTGGCATTACCGTCTACGTCGATGCGTTCTACCACACCCACTTCACCACTGATAAACTCAACCAATACAGGTAAGCGCCATGGATTGAGCAGATTTATGTCGTATTTGTTTTTACGAACACTTAATCCAATTTGGCGTGCCATAACTGCGACCAGTTCATCGGCATTTTTGTGTTGATCCCAATCCAACTGCAACCGTATACGTTCTTCAGAGGGTTCAATTCGATAATGCTTTGCAATATTCAGAACCGCTTGTAGCCACGGTTGATAATTTATTGTATTACTCATGGCTGAACTTCAAACCCCTGAATAGATATATTATTAAGTTCATAGATATTTCGTGAACGCCCTGTCACTTGGATGTACTGTGCAAGTGCTGAGTAGATATCATATTGCGATGTCACAATTTCTTGTGCGGCACTATGTATGGCTTGCTCTGCATTCAGTAGATCGACAACCGTTCGAGTGCCTAATTTATATTGTTCTTGATACAGCTCTTTGGTTCTTACCGTTGTTTCACGGCGCTGCACCAATATCGACATTTGACGCTTTTTATTTTCGATTTGTTCACGAATCATTCGGACTTGATCAATCACATCCAAATACACTGTATTTACTTGTGCTTTTGCTGCTTCTTCTGCATAGCTTGCGGCACGTGTTTGCGCTGCAATTGCACCACCTTGGTAAAAATTACTGGTGGCTTCCAACATGATTGAATTATATAAACCATCATCTTCATCATTATTTGGATTACGGCCATTCACCGCCTGACTCAGACTGCCTTTGACATTGAGGGTTGGATAAGCACTTAATTTTGACTGTTGCTTTTGCAGTTTGGCAACTTGAACTCCAGCCTGTGCTTTCATCATGCTCGGAATCATCTTGAAGTCCGGATCCTCATATAAAGCCGCTGCAGTTAAGATCCGATCGGGTATCACCCAATTGATCTGACTTACATCAAAACCTAACAAGGTACGAAGTCGCTGTTGGTACTGTCGAAGTTGAGTTTCTTGCACAATTAAATTTGATTCCGCAGCTTCTAAATTTGACTTGGCTTGAATAGGGTCTGCTTGACTACTGATCCCTGCGGTTGCACGTAAATTAGCAATCTCAGCAATCCGACTCACACCGGCAATTTGCTGCTGCGCAATTTTAGCCACTTCTTGATATCGTTTAATGTTGATAATGGCATTTGCAACATCAAAAGAAACTTCATCTAAATTTACAAGTACATTAGCCTGCTCTTGTAACATTTTTGCTTCTTCGATACCGACAGCACTTTTGGTTTTACCAAAGTCATATAACATCTGCGTCGCATTTAAAGATACCAACTGACGTCCACGCTCGCCTTTAGTCAGATCTGCAGTGCTCAATCCACCTGAAATTTGGGGATAATATGCAGCATTCGCTAGGTCAATATTAGCGTTTTGCGATGCGACTGTAGCAATACTTTGTGTGATTTCTGGACGTCTTTGGACGGCGATATGTATCGCATCAATAAAACTTAGATTCTTCGCTACTGTGTTTGGATTATAGCTGCCTTGTTGTGTTCGACCATAAGCAACGGCTGGCATTTCTTGGACACGTGAGGTATCTAAATTATATTTACTGAGTTCGGTGATGTTAATTTTTTCGGCAGAAGGTTTAGGCTTATTAGGTAAAAAAATCTTATCTAATGTCTTTTGAATGGTACTTTGTGCAGTGCTAGTATCTGCTGCATACACTGAACCAATGGAAAAGGGTAATAATAATATACAAAAGAAATTGCACTTATTTTTACGCGGACGCCCAACTTCTGGACCATTCATCTTTCGTAATCGCATGATTTTTGCAGGTCGTATTTTTAGTTTAAAGTATACTGAATTCTTGTTAATTTTTTAGATTAATCGCTCAGTTTTTGTCATTTCAGACAATAACATAAACCCGCTGAATGAAACTAGCGCCATTCAACGGGAAATTTCTTATATTATTCAATTAAACGATAAAATCATCACCAAGATAAACTTTACGTACCGTTTCATCTGCAAGGACTTCTTCTGGAGTACCTTCTGCAATCACTGAACCTTCGCTCACGATATAAGCATGCTCACAAATCGCAAGGGTTTCACGCACATTATGATCTGTAATTAATACGCCAATACCACGATCTTTCAATGTTCGGATAATGTCTTTAATATCACCCACTGAAATAGGGTCGACCCCTGCAAAAGGTTCATCTAGCAACATAAATTTAGGGTCTGCCGCTAACGCACGCGCGATTTCCGCACGACGACGCTCACCACCCGACACACTCATACCAAGAGAATCTTTGATGTGTGTGATTTTAAAGTCGGCAAGCAATTCCGTTAAACGTTGCTGACGTTGTTGCTTATTTAGATCTTTACGGGTTTCTAAAATCGACATGATATTTTCAGAAATGGTTAATTTTCTAAAAATAGATGCTTCTTGAGGTAGATAACCAATACCTTTACGTGCGCGCTCATGCATTGCTAAGTCAGACAAATCAAGATCATCTAAATGAATCTCACCTTTATCCATACGCACTAGACCAACGACCATATAGAAGCTTGTGGTTTTACCTGCACCATTTGGACCAAGTAAACCCACAATTTGACCACTTTGCATGCTAAAGGACACATCCTTTACCACCCAACGCTTACTGTAGTTTTTGGCTAAATGCTTAATACATAAAGTTTGAACTTGCGAGGTCTGCTCCATTAATCACGTGCTCCTGGGAAGGACTTAGTGCTTGACGGCGGAATCACGATTTGTACACGACCTGAAGAAGATCCAGATTTATTTGGCGTACCTTCAGCAACGATATCGCCTTTATTCATACTGTATTTCAAGCTATTACCACGAATACTTGCACCATCTTGTTGCAACAAAGCACCACCCGTCATGGTGATAATACCTGTTTCAGCATTGTAGACGATTTTCTGTGCTTGGCCTTTCGCATAGCCTTTGGCAGGGTCAGTTTTTTGTTGGAAATGTGCTGGCCCACCCGTTGCTGTAATCGTACTGATCTCTTTTTTGCTGTTTAAGTTCGCAACGATTGAGTTTGCCTGAAGCTTCATCGAACCCTGTTCAATGATGACATTACCGGTATACGTCGTAATCCCGGTCTTTTCATTAAATGTTGCACGATCAGCAACCAGTGAAATTGGTTGATTACGGTCTGAAGGCAAAGCAAAAGCTGCAACTGAACATAACGCCAGTGAACCGAGTAGCGCTGTACGTTTTAGGAAAGTTTTTGCAGTTTTTCGATTAAAATTATGGTTCATACTTTCCTCGAATATTAAAAAATTCGTATTGACCGTCGTTTAAATTTGCTTTTAAACCTTGGCTGACAAATTCGGCTTGTGGTGAAATCACCGTTACAGTCTTGTCCGTTTCTATTTCACGCTGTTTTGGAAAAGCAGTTAGTTCCTCAGTACGAAACTCCATTTGCCCTTCACGCATCAATTTTGTTGCAACCACATTGTCACTCAGTACGATTTTTTGGTTATCATCCATACCATTGGCTTGTTTGGCAAAGAACGTGGCATCGACAGCACCATCCTGATAGGTCGATGCTTTCAGATTCACCAAATGAGAAGTTTGCTTTTGCAAATCCTGCTCAAGTCGATCGACTTGCGCACGAATATGCAATTTTCCCTGCTCATCAGTCTGCGTCAGGTTAATGTTTTCAGCTGAGTAAGTCATACTTTTCGAAGAGTCCGCCTGAAGCTTATTACCCTTTCCACCGAAATAGTAAAAACCACCGCTTACTGCAGCAATGACCACAGCTGTCACGTATAAAACTTTAGTATCCATAAGCGGAGATTCAATCCAGTGACTGCATCAATTTATTAATAAGGTGCACTTGCATATTTTTCAAGTAGTTCCTGGTATACACCTTTAGAAACTAAAAGCATATCGCAGATTTCACGAACAGCACCACGTCCACCCATCGCCTGCGTAACAAGATCTGCACGGCGACGTACTTCTAAATGTCCATTTGGTACGGTCACTTTCATCCCCGCAATAGCGAAGGCTGAAAGATCGGGCCAGTCATCGCCCATATATAGGCAATCTGAAGGATCAATACCAAACTGTGCGCAGGCTTCAGTCAAGGCAACGCCTTTATCTTCACGACCTTGAAAAACCAAGTCCACACCTAAGTCAGACATGCGTTTTTCAACAATATTACTTTTACGGCCAGTAATAATGATGACTTTGATACCCGCTTTTTGCACCAACTTCATGCCTAAGCCATCACGAATATCAAAAGATTTGATTTCATCGCCACTATTGGTCAACGTTACAAATCCATCACTTAAAATTCCATCTACATCCAGTACCAGTGCTTCTATGTGACGCGCTTGTTCTAGCAATACATACGATGCCATTTTCTTAATTTACCCCAGCCTGAATTAGGTCATGCATGCTGATAATCCCAATCACTTTATTGGCATCATCAACAACTACAAATTGTGTAATTTTCTTTTCGTTCATACGTTCTAAAGCATGTACCGCGCGTTCTTCTTGTGAAATGGTCAAAGGATTTTTAATCATCACTTCTGAGACTTTCATATTCACATCAAAGCCTTGCTGTTTATCAATCAAACGACGTAAGTCACCGTCGGTAAAGATACCCAATAATGTATCGTTTTCATCGACAATCGTGGTGAGTCCCAAACGTTTATTTGAAATTTCATACAGAACTTTATTCATGGGTGTCTCTGGCGACACTTTGGGTAAGTCTTCACCTGTATGCATGAGATGTTTTACATGCAATAACAAACGCTTACCCAACGCTCCAGCAGGATGAGAGCGTGCAAAATCATCTGAGGTAAAGCCACGTGCATCCAATAATGCAACTGCAAGGGCATCACCTAAGGCTAATGTTGCAGTGGTACTTGATGTCGGCGCTAGACCCAAGGGGCAAGCTTCTTGAATATTACCCAAGGTCAATGCGACATCGGCATTTTGTGGCATTGGGCCTTTATTGTCGCCACTCATGGTAATTAGAGGAATGCCCAAATGTTTGATTAATGGCATGAGCATCATAATTTCATCACTCTTACCTGAGTTTGAAATTGCAATGAGCACATCTCCTTTAACCAACATGCCCAAATCACCATGCCCAGCTTCACCCGGATGCATGAAGAAAGATGGCGTACCTGTCGAGGCAAACGTAGCGGCCATTTTACGACCGATATGCCCCGATTTGCCCATACCAGTAATCACTAAACGCCCTTTGCACTGTAAAATGATTTCGCAGGCTTGGCTAAAACGATCATCTATTTGCGTCGCTAATACTTGTAAAGCATGCTCTTCAATACGCAAAGTTTCTAATGCGACTTTCTGAAAATCGACTTGATTCGGCATATTTGGTGGATTCAAAGTTGTTATACCTTAAGCCGTGAGAGGTGCGCTCTCACTTTCAAAATAAAAAATTTTCACAATTTTATCATATCTATGCAAATAGCACGTTTCCAAATGTATAAGAATTCATGAATTATGCAGAAAAGATGCATTTCTTCATTTTTATCTTACGGACAGATAAATCAAATTCAGTATTCGAATTAGATTCAGCCCGAACCCAATGAGCCTTCTACGCTATTTTTAGCAACGCAAAGACATCAATCATTAAAAAATATCTGCTTTTTGGGGTTTTAACTTTATGAAAAAAAATGCTTAGGTTAAGATGAGCCATCTTTTGGTAGAAACAATTTGAAGAGCTATGCAACCTTTTGTTCTATATAACTCAGAGCAACGTAAAAAAGTAGAATTCGTACCTCGTAAAGAAGGACATATCGACATGTATGTCTGTGGAATGACCGTGTATGACTACTGTCATATTGGTCATGCTCGAGTTATGGTTGCATTCGACTACATTATCCGTTTCCTGCGCAGTCAGGGCTGGAACGTTAAATACGTTCGCAATATTACCGATATTGACGATAAGATCATTGCCCGTGCCTATGAAAATGGCGAAAGCATTACTGCTTTAACCGATCGCTTTATCAAGGCCATGAACGAAGATGCTGCCAATTTAGGTTGTGCAGCACCTGATGAAGCACCACGTGCAACAGACTATATCGATCAAATGCAGAATATGATTGGTAGCTTGGTTAACAAAGGTACAGCCTACCCATCTGCAAATGGCGATGTTTATTTTGAAGTTGAAAAGTTTGCCAAATATGGTCGTCTTTCGGGTCGTAAACTTGACGATATGCAGGCTGGTGCTTCTGAACGCGTTGATGTAGAAGTAGAAAAGAAACATCCTTTTGACTTCGTGCTTTGGAAACATGCCAAAGAAAATGAACCTTCTTGGGCTTCACCTTGGGGTAATGGCCGTCCGGGCTGGCATATTGAATGTTCAGCGATGTCGACCTGCTGCTTAGGCAACCATTTTGATATTCATGGTGGCGGTTCAGACTTAACTTTCCCGCATCATGAAAATGAAATTGCGCAATCTGAGGCATCTACTGGCGAACAGTATGTTAATTACTGGATGCATGTCGGCTTTATTAATGTCGATGGCGAAAAAATGTCGAAGTCTTTAGGTAACTTCTTCACTATTCGTGATGTGATGGATAAATTCCACCCTGAAGTGATTCGCTTCTTTATTGTGTCATCACATTACCGTAGCCCAGTAAACTTCTCTGACACTGCTTTAAAAGAAGCGAAAAATACCCTTTCCCGTTTCTATCATTCATTTAAAGCTTATCAGCAAGTCTATGGTGAAAAAACCGTAGAAACTTTGGATGATGCTTTAGTTGAGCGCTTTAATGCCGCTATGCGTGATGATTTCAACACCGCAGAAGCAATTGCGGTATTGTTTGAAGTCAACAAAGAATTGAACCGTGCCGTGAAAGATGAAAATGCTGAACAAGCGGCTGTGTATTATTCGACATTGCGTCACTTGACCAATATTTTAGGTTTGGTGCAACACAATGTGGATGATTTCCTGAAATCTGATATCGGTCAGGAAGCATTAGGCTTATCAGAAGAACAGATTGAAGATTTAATTCAACAACGTAAAGATGCGAAAAAAGCCAAAGAATTTGCCAAAGCAGATGACATTCGTCAATCTTTACTGGATCAGGGCGTAGTTCTGGAAGATACACGTCAAGGTACTATTTGGCGTCGCGCTGATTAATTAAGCAAACAGAAGCATAGAGAGTTGACAGTTGCGTGAAATTCTCTATAATTCACCTCATTGCGGGAATAGCTCAGTTGGTAGAGCATAACCTTGCCAAGGTTGGGGTCGGGAGTTCGAGTCTCCTTTCCCGCTCCAGAATACGAAAAACCCTCATCGAAAGATGAGGGTTTTTTTATGTCTAAATCTTTCTTCAAAGGCTTATTTTTATATGTATTTACTCATGTTATGCACATGAAAGCCATTTCACATTTTTAAAATAATATTTAAATCTGACGAAGTCTTACATTTAGGGATTAAATACAGGGATTAGCTTTCGGCTGGAAGTACTCTTACGAAACGTTGTTTCTCATTCGGCAAAATGAGATGCGAAGCTTCGCAAGGAAACCATCTTGCGGTGCAATGCACCTCACAGACAAAACTCGTTCACTACCGTCAAATTATTCAACGTATCGCAAAAACATTTTTGATTAGAAGTCGTCCTGTCTCAAACAATTGCGCATGACATTACCGCGTATCTTTATTATTTGAAGCAAAGTACGCTTCTGATGCTACTGCGTCACCTCAGTTATTTATTATATTGTAGCGACGTTAATAGGCCTTAATTTTCCCCCCAACGAATAAGGCTTTCCTTATTGCAATATGACCTTTCGCCTACCTGTTAAAAAATAATCAGATGAAATGCTCATCTTGGTTATTCTCCTCAATTTTTCTCCATAATTTTCCGTTATTCTTTGCCAAAATTACATTTGGACAACCAAATAATGCACGGCGCGCACACCACACTCAAACTGACCAGCTTAAGTTACGCATTACTTACGATCTCAACATCAATTTGGGCCGCAGATACTGTTCAAAATCCCCAAGAATCTGCAGCAGTTCAGCAAATGGAAGCTTTAACATTTGAAGTTCCAACAGCAAGCACTAAGCCCAAAGACCCAGATATCAGTGCTGTCGCAAAAACCATCATAAGCCGTGATGAAATGTTGAAATTTGGCGATCAGTCCATCAATGATGCACTGCGTCGTGCTGCAGGGTTTCAACTCCCCGGTGCCGGCGGTGGTCCACGTGGTGGTGCAGGTGCTGGCGGCATGCGTTTCCGTGGTGGTGGTGCACCCGTGTTCTTAATCAATGGTGAACCTGTACAAGGTGGTCCTCGTGGTGGCATGTCAGTTGTTGATAGTATTACGCCTGAAATGATCGAACGCCTTGAAATCACCAAACAACCGAGCGTCGCTCAAGGCTCGGTTGCTTCATCTGCAGTCATCAATATTATTTTAAAAGAACCATTGAATGGCACACGTTTAAGTGGTTCTGTACGTGCTGGTTATGGTCTAACCAAATCAAATACACGTGAAGAAGAACGCACCAATTTAAACTTTCAAATGGATGGTCGTTCAGACCCTTGGATCTATAGTTTATCTGGGAGCCAAATGTGGAATGATTCAGATACGCTCACCCGCACACAAGATGCAACAGGGACGAAAACTCAAAAACGCATCACCAATCGTACGTCGCAAATGCTCACCCCACGTGTTGAATATCAACTTGATGATCAACAAAAATTGGTCGCTGAAATGTTTTATCGCAACAATGAAAGCGAAGGCACAAGTGGCTCCCAAGTCCAAAAAGATAAAAATGACAGCATTCGACTCAACACACGATATGAGCGTAAAGACCAAGGCAATTCCGACAAAATTCGCTTATCAATCGAGCAGCAAAATGAAACAGAATTAACAGAGTATAGAGATTCTCAATCGTATATTGATGAACAAATTAATGAATATGGCTTAGGCTATGACGGTGTCCGCAAGTTCGACTCAAAACGCCAAATAAAATTTGGTACTGATCTACGTAGCAATGAACTTGAAAGCAATATTGCAAAGACCTTAGATGAACAATTGTATGCTGCCTATGTTGAAGGAAGTTGGAAATATACGCCGCGCCAAACCTTAACTTTAGGTGTACGCCAAGAGTGGATTGATCGTTCAGGTTTAGTGGATTATCAAGATCAGCATTTAAGTCCTGTATTAGCACACCGTTTTGACTTTAATGACCAATGGTCACTCCAAACCAACTTGAGTCAGGCTTTTAAAAATCCACGTAGCAATCAATTGATGCCGACGGTTTCAGTTTCTACAGATAGTGATGCTGGGACACTAAACAACCCTGATCGTGGTGGTAATCCAGACTTACGGCCTGAAACCATTAATGCTTACGAAACAACCTTAGGCTATAACACTCCTGCTGGCGGTATAAATATCACTGCCTATTATCGAGAAATTAATGACTATATCGAAAAATCGATCCTGTCAGAAAATACTACAGGTGGTCGTTGTGAAGCAGGAAATACCGATTGCCGTTTTGTCGAACGTCCATATAACCAAGACAGTGCAACTACTTATGGTGTGGAAATTGCTGGACGTTATGCACTGAAGCAAACGGAGAATGGTCATTCATTTATGTTGAATGCTCAGCTTTCAACTATACGTGCAAAAATTGAAGAAACTGACGGCTCTGATCGTTTGGCAAGCGATGTTGCACCTTATACCGCAAGTGCTGGCTTATCTTATAACTATCAACCGTGGCGTATTGCAACAAGTGTGAACCTCAATTACACCCCTGAATATACACGTGCACTGAGCAACGAACCGTACAATCGCACCAGCAATGAACGTGTCAACATGGATGTGAGTTTTACTAAACGTTTTGATCAAAATTGGTCTGCATCGGTCAATGCACGTAATATTCTCAGCTCAGATTATAAAGAAGTGTTAAAAGAACAAAGTTCTGGCGCGCTATACCAATCTCGTATCAATGAATCAATTCCAAGCTTTATGTTTACCTTAGAAAAGAAATTCTAAACCGTTCCTAAGAGACTTCTAAGAGATTTAAAATAAAAAACCGATACGGACAACGAATCGGTTTTTTTATGCGTACACGACCGCAAACTAGCGCTCAATTGCCTTCAACATTTTCGCAATTTTTAGGGTATGTTCCTTCCGCCCTTTTTTCTCTAAGACCTTTTGCTCAACCCACCATAAATATTCAAAAATTTCTGATTCACTTGAATCCTCTTGAATTAATTTAAAAATATTGGGCAAATAATCATCATATTCATCACGTAAAGCAGGAATACGGCGAATCCCTAACGGGTCCCATTCCTTTAATAAAATTTTATGTATCGCATGCAAGAGATTGGCATCTCGATTATGTTTTGACTGCATACAAGTTCCCTGGCTTATATATTTTTACTTTTAAAATCAGTTATCTAATTATGTGATGATATTAAAAGAAAAATGAACTGTTGTTTGTCGAAGATTTCATCATACGCATCTCTAAACGCTTTTCCATTGGTTTTTCATCTTTTTTTTATACTAAACCAAAGCTTTATCAAAATATCATGCACTTTTTCTCATAAATTTTGCCAATAAAGCCTTTCGGGAATCCCCTACTTCACAGTACAAAGGTTTTAAATGCTAAGTTCAACGAACGAACCTAATCATTCAAAGAAAAAACAATATGCTTCAGCCAACTTCTATATTTATCTCTTTTCGCAATTGTGAAAAATTTACAGTTTTCCTTTTTAATCTCCGACAATTCAAGCTACATTCTATTTTGAAATTTTAATCCTGAAAAATCCCTATGAGTACTGCATTAAACGAAACCATTTACGTCATTCAACACCTTGCATTTGAAGATTTGGGTTCATTGGAAGATGTATTTTACCAATTGGGTTATCGGGTGAGATACTTCGAAGCTGGTGTCGATGACCTGAGTAAAGCTATGCAACATACAGGGCTTACCATCATTTTGGGCGGCCCGATCGGAGTTTATGAAACTAATGACTACCCTTTCCTACAAAAAGAACTAGACTTACTTAAAGTACGTTTAGAGAGTAATTTACCGACTTTAGGCATTTGCTTAGGTGCTCAGCTCATTGCGCATGCATTGGGAGCGAAAGTCTATGCAGGTCATAGCAAAGAAATCGGTTGGAGTGCCTTGGAGCTTGATGCCATTACTAACAATATTTTAGCGCCATTAGATCAAGTGCCTGTACTGCATTGGCATGGTGATACCTTTGATTTACCTACAAATGCACAGTTACTCGCCAGCTCAGCAATTTACCCAAATCAAGCGTTTAGCTATGGGCCCAATATTTTAGCCCTACAGTTTCATATTGAAGCAGAAACACAGGCCATGGAAAAATGGCTAATTGGGCATACATGTGAACTGCATAAAGCACAAATTAACATCCCAAATTTACGCATGGAAAGCCAACAACATGCACCTCATTTAGAACGTGTTGCTCCCCTTATTTTGCAACAATTCTTACAACAGCTTGAGCTTTAAAACAGCTATTAATTTAAAGCTAAATGGCTTATAACGGTTGCACTTCAAAACGTATAAGCCATTAGAATGACTCCCTTACTCAGCATTGCGCTCATCCACTTTTTTGCTCTCATCAGCCCAGGCCCAGACTTCTTTTTTGTCACTCAAAGTGCTATTCGACAATCCAGATCACATGCATTATTTGCCGCATTAGGTATTTCACTTAGTATTTTAGTTTGGTCAATTTGTGCAATAATTGGCTTACATTTTCTATTTCAAAAAATGGCTTGGTTACAACAATGCCTCATGATTTTGGGTGGCTTATATCTTTTATATTTAGGCTCTCAGTTATTAAAATCTGCATGGAGTAAAGACCTCGGCACAATAACGAAACCAACCGAGCAAGCTGTACAGAAAAAATCGCCTTTGACGCTGTTATTCCAAGGTTTCTTGACCAATATGGCTAATCCTAAAGCATTGGTTTATTTCACTAGTGTATTTTCCATTGGGATCAGTGCAAAGGTCAGCATTTTTGATCAAAGCTCTTTATTGGCTTTAGTCTTTATTGAAAGTTTGATTTGGTTTGCATTGGTTGCGGTCTTATTCTCAGCACCTAAAATGACCCATTACTATCAAAAATTTAGTAAAAAAATTGACGCCATTACCGGTGGAATTTTCATCAGTTTTGGCTGCCTATTGCTGCTCAATCGCGATTGACCACTCATCAAATACTCATCTACGAGACATAAAAAAGCACCCAAATGGGTGCTTTCCTAACTTAGCTGAGGAAGCTAAATCTTATTTCGCTGCTGCCTTTGCTGTAGACACAGCCGCTTCAGTCGTAATATTTACCGTAATTTTGTCGCCTACATTTGGTACATATGCACCGACACCAAATGCTGAACGATCAAAAGAAGTCGTTGCATTAAAACCAATCGTTTCCGCCTTAGTCATTGGGTGAACGGCTTGCTTGTTCAATACAGCATCCAATACCACTGGTTTAGTCACATTTTTAACTGTTAAATCACCCGTGATTTTGTATTTAGTTTTGCTGATCGCTTGAACTTTTGTACTTTTAAACGTGATATTTGGATATTTTTCAGCATCAAAGAAATCAGCTGTTTTTAAATGATCATCTAATGCTTTGACATTGGTATTTAAGCTCGATAATGGAATCGTCACATTCACAGACGAATTTGCAGGTTTTGCATTATCGACATTGATTGTCCCTTGAATGTCACTAAAGTTTGCAGAAGGCGTTGAGAAACCAAAATGATTCCAAGTAAATACTGTTGCGGTATGAGTAGGATCAATTTGATAGGCAACAGGTTTTGCCATAGAAATTGTTGTAACTGATGCTACCGCCAAACCGATTGTTAATGCTTTAAAGTTCATGTTTTTATCTCACTTTCGAATACCATTAAGTCTATAGATTTTTAGCCGTATTACAGCTTTAAAGATAAAACGTTTTGTTGCATGTTTAGAACGATAGTTTTGTAAAATCTGTAGCAGCATCTACAACCACTCTCAATTATTAAATTTTCCATATATTTCAAATAATTATTCTTTTCAAGCTACTCCCCGACGATTTATCCTAAATTTAGGAAACATCAACCTATCTGAGTCGTAGGTTTTCTAAACAAATCCACTTAAGATTTTTAGACATCATAAAAATCTGAGTACCCAAAAATGACAGAACAATCGCTGGCTATTGAAAAAGCCTTAAACACTAAAACTCCCAAAGATGTCGTTTTGGCATTTCTTACGAATACTTCAAAAGAACTCGTCGAAAATGCAACTCAGCTGCTGGTTGCAGAAGACGCGGCGTATGTTTCCTTAAACTTCAGCAACCCAGAACTTAAACAAATTGAGCCGTGGGCTGGGTCTGGCACAGGCAGAGCCATCTATATTTATACCTTTGCCAACGTCGGCACCTACTGGAACATCGACGACTTTCAAATCACCGATATGATCGCTGAAGATGAAACTGTAGCTGTATTTGGTCAATTCACCTACACCTCAGTCTATGCAAAAAATACTTTCACCTCGCCTTTTTCAATTAAAGCCAAAGTTCAAAACGGTTTAATCAGCTTTTTCCAATTTATGGAAGATACCTATGCCTCAGCATCATCGTTCCGCGTAGGTGGCGAATGGATCATTCAGCAAGAAGCAGACTCAGCTAAAAACTTTAAAGTTTCAGCTTAAATGCTCAGACCCAGCAGCTCTTCACGCAAAAGCTACTGTTGATTTGGAATGGCCTTTTACATTGAGTTAATGACAGCGGTATTGGATAAATCCGGTTTTTCTCGCGATTTGATCATACAGCTTTTGCGCAGTTTCATTGTCCTGATGCGTAAGCCAATACACACGGTCACACTGCCGCTGATCACAATACTCTTTCACTTTCGCGATCAGCGCCTTGCCGATGCCCTGCCCGCGATAATCTTCATGGGTATATAAATCCTGCAAATAGGCATAAGGCTGTAATGTCCAGCAGCTCTCATGTTCAATGACATGCACGATCCCAACCACTTGATGATCAATCACAGCTGCAAAGCCATACATATGTTCGCAGTCAGCAGCATGTAACCTGTGCCATGTACGCTCAGTCACCTCATCTGCCACCTGACTTTTATAAAATTCTAAATACAGCTCCCAGAGCGGCTGCCATTGGTTTTTTGATATTTCTGTTAAATTTTTAATTTGTATTTGCACGTTCAATGTCTTTTTTAAATGATCACTGGATTTTTATAACTGAAATAAAGCTTCATGTGTTGAAAACACTTTATTTAATGCGCTCTTTTTTAGTCTTGATAAGTCTTGGATGGACTTTTTCTTATCCGTTTTATAAATACGATAGGCAAATAAAAAGCCCGAACAATCGGACTTTTTAACCATTTAGCTTATAGCTTCTCAACCAAAATGCGGTCAACCTGCTTCAAGCCTGTATGCTTTTCATGGTTCTTACGGCGAATCTTAATCACTTTGTCTTCTTGCAAATCTTGCAGCATCAATTCTACTGCAACCATGGCTTCAAGCTCTAAGTCCGTGCCTATCCATTTCTGTTCACCAGCATCCATCAGTACAATTTCATCATTTATCTGATCGTAAAGGCTCATCGTTTCCTCACTTGGGGCAACATTGCACCCGTGGCTGAATACTGCATGAATGAATTAATTTTAAACCAATGCTTTAATTCATTCGTTACAAATCGTTATTTCACAATTAAAAATAAATTTAATCTCTGCAATAAAAAACGCCCCTTCTCTGGGGCGTCTTTTTTACGGTTAATCTTTACAGATTAAGCGGTAATTTCTTTCACTGCAGCAACAACAGCATCAGCTGTGATACCGAAGTGTTTGTACAAGTCTTTTGCTGGAGCAGATTCACCGTAAGTCGTCATACCGATTACACGGCCGTCAAGACCTACAAATTTCCACCAGTAATCCACATGCGCAGCTTCAACCGCAACACGAGCGCGGATCGCAGCTGGAAGAACCGCTTCACGGTAAGCAGCGTCTTGTTTTACGAATTCTTCAGCACATGGCATAGAAACCACACGTACGCCTTCTAACTGTGCGTAAGCATCCATTGCCAATGAAACTTCTGAACCTGTTGCAATGATGATTGCTTTCAACTCACCTTTTTCTTTTGCAAGTACATAACCGCCTTTCGCTACGTCAGCAATTTGATCTGCTGTACGAGTTTGGAATGGCAAGTTTTGACGAGAGAAGATTAACGCTGTAGGGCCTTCGCTACGTAACAATGCAGATTTCCAAGAAATAGACGCTTCAACAGTGTCACATGGACGCCAAGTGTTTAGATTTGGTGTACCACGTAAAGATGCAATTTGCTCTACAGGTTGGTGTGTAGGACCATCTTCACCTAGACCAATTGAGTCATGTGTATACACATGAATCACACGCTGTTTCATCAATGCAGACATGCGTACTGCATTACGTGCATATTCCATGAACATCAGGAATGTTGCTACATAAGGAACGAAACCGCCATGCAGCGCTACACCGTTCGCAATTGCAGTCATACCGAATTCACGTACGCCGTAATGAACGTAGTTACCCGCTGGGTTAGATTCAACGCCTTCTGCGCCTTTCCATAAAGTCAGGTTAGAGCCTGCAAGGTCAGCAGAACCACCTAGAATTTCTGGAAGCTGTGGTGCAAATGCTTGAATGGCATTTTGGCTCGCTTTACGAGTAGCGATTGTTTCAGCTTTAGCATTTACTTCAGCAATATAAGCATCCGCTTTTGCTGCGAAGTCAGCAGGAAGGTCACCAGAAAGACGACGTTTTAGTTCAGCTGCTTCTGCTGGATATTTAGCAGCATACGCAGCAAATGTGTCGTTCCAAGCAGATTCAGAAGCAGTACCTTTGGCTTTTGCATCCCAAGCTGCATAAACATCAGCAGGAATTTCAAATGGACCTTCTGCCCAGCCCAAAGCTTCACGAGTTAAAGCGATTTCATCATTACCAAGCGGCGCACCGTGGCAATCTTCTTTACCTTGTTTGTTTGGTGAACCTAAACCAATAATGGTTTTACAGATAATTAAGGTTGGTTTCGCAGTTTCAGCTTTTGCTTCAACAGTTGCCGCACGGATTGCGTCTGCATCATGGCCGTCAACTTTCAGTACTTGCCAGCCGTATGCAAGGAAACGCTGTTCTGTGTCGTCAGAGAACCAGCCTTCTACTTCACCGTCAATCGAGATGCCGTTGTCATCGTAGTAAACAACTAATTTACCTAGACCCAAAGTACCAGCCAATGAACATGCTTCGTGAGAAACACCTTCCATTAAACAGCCATCACCTAAGAAACAGTAAGTGTTGTGATCTACAACTGTGATGTCTTCTTTATTGAATTGAGCCGCTAAAGTTTTTTCAGCAAGTGCAAAACCTACAGCGTTTGCAATACCTTGACCCAATGGACCCGTGGTTGTTTCGATACCCGGTGCATAGCCCAATTCTGGGTGACCTGGAGTTTTAGAATGCAATTGACGGAAAGATTTCAAATCTTCAATAGACAGGTCATAACCTGTTAAGTGCAATAACGCATATTGCAACATAGAACCATGGCCGTTTGACAATACGAAACGGTCACGGTTTGCCCATTGTGGGTTTGCAGGGTTGTGGTTGAGGAATTCACGCCATACCACATCAGCAATATCTGCCATCCCCATTGGAGCACCTGGATGTCCTGAATTTGCTTTTTGCACAGCATCCATTGCCAATACACGAATTGCGTTTGCAATACGACGTTCGTTAAGCGGGGTTGTCATAGGTCAGAGTCCAAACAAATGGTTTAAAAGAGTAAGATGAATAAGAATTCAAAGATGCGCATATTGTCTTAAAAAAAGCGGAATGGGTAAAGCCTCAGGGGCAAATTTTCGCTAATTATTCCTGCACCACCTGTATTTTGGGCGCTTATTGCTCAATTTCAAGCCTATGCATGTCGTTTATTTTGTATACAGTGACGCTTTTATATGGCGAATCAATGACAGCGCAATGCATATTTAGAGTTTAGTGGCGAAAGCAAACGCTTCGTAATTGATAAAAGTCCAATACATCGAATGGAAATCGTGAATAAAAATAGCGGCCAAAGCTTGTCCAGATAAATGACCATTTGAAATATGAAATACTTTCAATAATTAAACCCACTAAGGTTTGGGTAACTCAAACGTCGTAATCATCCCTGTAAAATCAGCACTTATCCAATATACTCACGGTTTCACATTCAATACTTTAGATCCCACGACATGTAGCAGGTAAATTTCGCTGCGAAATATCATCCGATTGACAATTCCAAGCACCATTTAAACCATCTGGAATACTAAAATAGATCTGCTTTGAGCGAAGAGCAAAATTGACATCTGTTGATTTAAACGTAAAAACCACTGAACACGTTCCTGCCACATCAGTAATTTCACTACTCGCAATATACTTGGTACTGATACTTTCATTTAGCGCTGTATTCAAATCTACACAGCTTTGTTCCGCTGAATAATTTTCAATCAGTTTTAATTTATAGGGTGAAATCATTGTTAATACTTCAGCCACTTGCGCCCGAGCAACATAGCCATTGTAAGATACAGTAGCAATTGCAGCCAAAATGCCGATGATTACCACCACGATCATAATTTCAATGAGTGTAAAACCAGACTGTTTCATTACGTTTCCCCCATTCAACGTAATGACAAATAGGCAATTTGCATACCAAGTCTCAAAAGCCCGCATTTATTGTGTTTTATTTTCAAATTAAACGATTAATTGTCATGAACAGTCATATTCTGACAGTTCATGACATTCATCATTGATAAATCACAGGATACTGATTTGATTTTTTCTTATAATTGATTCACTTAAAAAAACAATTTAGGCAATTGAACGCCTAATCACATTGTTGCTTGTGCCAAAGCCCAATATCTCTGTTTTATCTCATCATAAAAAATTAAATTGAGAAATCCATAGCTCATATCAATTTTTTAGATGCATATATCAATTAAAAAGTCATTGAAATGAATTAATTTCATCCAATTTGGTCATGTTGAGCTAGTCCTAAACGCTTTCTCGATGTAACATATTGCGTCTTTAAATTTAACTGTGATAGGACTTATGCGCGAGTACGCTGTATTTACCTCGGAATCTGTAAGCGAAGGCCATCCGGATAAAATGGCTGACCAAATCAGTGATGCTATTTTGGATGCAATCTTAAAAGAAGACCCATATGCACGGGTTGCTTGTGAAACGCTTGTAAAAACGGGTGCGGTTGTACTTGCCGGTGAAATCACAACAACTGCAAATGTTGACTTTGAAGCGATTGTTCGTAATACCGTAAATGGTATCGGATACCATCATTCAGATCTTGGCTTTGATGGTTCAACTTGTGCCGTGATCAACATGATCGGTAAACAATCACCTGAAATTGCTCAAGGTGTAGACCGTCAAAAACCAGAAGATCAAGGTGCGGGCGACCAAGGTTTAATGTTTGGTTATGCAAGCCGTGAAACTGATGTGCTTATGCCAGCACCGATTTCATATGCGCATCGCTTAATGGAAAAACAAGCTGAACTACGTAAACAAGGCAAACTTGCTTGGTTACGTCCTGATGCAAAAAGCCAAGTAACATTTGCTTATGAAAATGGCATGCCAGTTCGCTTAGACGCAGTTGTACTTTCAACTCAGCACGATCCAAAAATTACCCAAGCTCAATTGAAAGAAGCGGTAATTGAAGAAATCGTGAAAAAAGTGATTCCTGCTGAAATGTTCCATGCAGACACTAAATTCCACATCAACCCAACAGGTATGTTCGTCATTGGCGGCCCTGTAGGTGACTGTGGTTTAACAGGCCGTAAAATCATTGTAGATACTTACGGTGGTATGGCTCGTCACGGTGGTGGTGCGTTCTCTGGTAAAGATCCATCAAAAGTGGACCGTTCTGCTGCTTATGCAGGCCGTTATGTTGCTAAAAACATTGTGGCTGCTGGTCTAGCTGACAAATGTGAAATTCAAGTGTCTTATGCGATTGGTGTTGCAGAACCAACATCTATCTCGATCAACACATTCAATACTGCAAAAGTATCTGAAGATTTGATTATTGCACTTGTACGTGAACACTTTGACTTACGTCCATACGGTATTACTCGTATGTTGAACTTGATCCAACCGATGTACCAACAAACTGCTGCGTATGGTCACTTTGGTCGTGAAGGTTCTGATACCGCATTTACATGGGAAAAAACTGACAAAGTGGAAGCGCTTAAAGCATCTGCTGGTCTTTAATCTTAATAGATTAATTTCTCAAAAAAGCCTGCATTGATTGCAGGCTTTTTTATGCCCCATATGTCCATAACTAAAACATCTAGGATAAAAATAACTAGTGTAAAAAATATTGACTAAAATTTACGCCAAGCTTATTCATAAAACACCAAAATAATTTAAGAACAACATCATGCCCTTTCCATTAGACTTAAAATTTATTACTGCAACTGAAGAACAATTAGGATTTAAGTTTCCAGAAAAATATAAAGCCAAAATGCAAATTGAAAATAGTGGCGAATTCGGCATTAGCTTTTCTAGTGCGGATGAATTTAAAGATGGTGATGACATCGAAGCTTGGTGGCTTTTTCCCTTCCAAGACACCAGCGATGTGAAAAGAATAAAACGTACGATGAATCATCTAGCCGCAGAACATCAAACTATAAGTAAAATTGAAGACTTCCCTGAAAACAGCATTGCCATTGCACATAACGGTGATGGCGATTATTTATTGATGCGTACGGTAGACGATACACAATTGGGGGAAGAAATATATTTATGGCGCCATGAAGACAGTGAATTTATCTATCTACTTGTGACTTCAATTGAAGAATTATTTAGACAAAACCCTTAACGCTATAAGTAGATATAAAGGCTTTTAAACTACAAAATATGCTGGATAAAATTACACTAAATCAACAATTTTTGATCGATTTTTGAATATTTTTTCAGCTAATATAAATTCAGCCCATGCTACGGGCATAACAAAAAAAGGAAAGATCAAAATGAATAAATTACTTGTTGCTTTAGGTTTGGCTGCAACTGTTGCACTTGTTGGCTGTAATAAAGACAAAGCGCCAGAAACAGGTGCAACAACTGGTGAACACTTAGAAAACGCTGCTGACCAAGCAGGCCATGACATCGCTGATGCAACTTCAGAAGCAGCAACTGCGACAGCTACTGCTGTTGATAATGCTGCAACTGCAACTGCGACAGCAGCCGAAAATGCTGCAGAAAATGCTGAAGCTGCTGCACACAATGCCAAAGAAGCAGCTAAAGACGCAACTGCTGCAACAGCAGGTGCTGTTGAACAAGGTGCAGCTGACGTGAAAGAAAAAGCGCAGCAATAAGCATTTTATAAAAAAGCACCTTCGGGTGCTTTTTTATATCTGTATTTTATTCAACTTACTGTTTCAATCTATTTTTAACTTGAAATTTAACTGATGTCAGGTCAATCTTATGAGGTCATATAAATAACAAACTTAGAGAAAATAATGTCTTACTCACATCATGCCGAAAAACATTTTATGGAACGTACGGGTTGGCTACGTGCATCTGTACTCGGTGCAAATGATGGCATTATCTCCGTTACTAGTTTAATTATGGGCATGGCTGCAAGTGGTGCTTCTAGCCATACCTTACTCATTACCTGCATTGCAGGACTCATCTCTGGTGCAACCTCTATGGCGGCGGGCGAATATATCTCTGTGAAATCTCAAGAAGACGTCGAAAAAGCAGATCTTCACATGGAGCATAAAGAATTACAACGTAACCCAGATATGGAGCTTAAAGAGCTGACTCAAATTTATGTAAATCGTGGGTTAGAGCCGAACCTAGCACATGAAGTTGCAGTCCAATTAACTGCCCATGATGCACTAGAGGCCCATGCACGAGATGAAATTGGAATCCATGACAATACCGCAGCAAAACCCGTTCAAGCAGCACTCTCATCGGCTTTAGCATTTTCAATTGGTGCGCTATTTCCGATGGTTGCGATCTTGATCAGTGCTGACATGCATATTGAAAAAACTGTTATGGCCGTTGGCGTGATTTCCCTAGCACTCCTCGGTGCCTTAGCTAGTTATGCAGCAGGCACTTCTATGTTGAAAGGCAGTCTACGTGTTGCTCTGTGGGGCATTGCAGCCATGCTATTTTCTAGCTGGATTGGTTCTTTATTTAATGTAAATCCAGTTTAACGCTCGATTTATCAGTTTTTTATATATATTAAATCAATTATACACAGCAATGATTGTGTGAATTCCAAACAATATTCATTTTTACAATATATAAAAACCGTAAAATAGAGATACATTTTTTAAGCTTTTTTCTCCATGTCTGTTATTGCTACGCCAGCCAATCGATCCAATGTATCGATTTGGGTGGCTTTTGTTTTATTAATTTTAGGCACCCTTGGTGCTTATCTGGTTGTAGGCGTTAACCAAGCATTGCTATTTTTAATTGGCGGTGCTTTGGGTATGACCCTTTATCACGCATCTTTTGGTTTTACCTCAAGTTGGCGTGTCTTTATTAAAGAGCGTCGTGGTCGTGGCTTGCGTGCACAAATGATCATGTTGGCTTTGGCTGTACTGCTCTTCTTCCCTGCTTTAGGTGCGGGTGAATTATTTGGCAACCCAGTCAAAGGTAACGTTAATCCTGTTTCAATGTCCGTGATGATCGGTGCCTTTATTTTTGGTATTGGTATGCAAGTCGGCGGAGGCTGTGCATCAGGTACACTGTACACTGTGGGCGCTGGTAGCGCACGTATGATTGTAACGTTGATCTTTTTCTGTACAGGTTCACTGATTGCAACTTCACATATTCAATGGTGGTTTGACCTTCCCCACTTTGAGCCGATTTCTTTAGTCAAAAGCTTTGGTGTAGTTCCTGCACTGGCATTAAACTTTGTAGTTTTTGCAATCATTGCAGCAGCAACAGTTTACTTTGAAAAGAAACGCCATGGTCAGCTTGAAGTTGAGCCGCAAGCTAACCAACACGGCTGGAAACGCTTTCTACGTGGTCCATGGCCATTGGTTTGGGGCGGAATTATCCTGACTTTACTAAACTTTGCCACACTCGCACTTGCAGGCCGTCCTTGGGGCGTGACCTCTGCCTTAGCCGTTTGGGCAGCAAAATCAGCAAGTATCATGGGGATCGATGTTGCATCTTGGGCATATTGGCAGCAACCTGCGAATGCCAAAGCACTCACCGAATCATTATGGTTTGATATCACGTCGATGATGAATTTCGGCATCATGCTCGGTGCATTACTCGCAGCGAGCCTAGCAGGCAAATTTGCACCGAACTTTAATATCCCAAAACGCTCACTGCTAGCGGCGGTTATCGGTGGTTTGATGTTGGGTTACGGCGCACGTTTAGCATACGGCTGTAACATTGGTGCGTATTTCAGCGGTATTGCTTCAGGTAGTTTACACGGTTGGTTATGGTTAGTATTTGCCTTCATTGGGAACGGTATCGGCGTCAAATTACGCCCAATCTTCTTCCCCGGCGAACGTCCACAACCTGAAAAACTAACAGGTTGCTAATTTAAGTAAATAAAAGCCCCTCATTGAGGGGCTTTTTTTAATCTGTCAGAGCTGCTTTTAGATTACAACCATATTGCATGGTTTCTTGTGCATGCTTGTATGTGGTATAGCGGTTGATAATAAAATCATAAAATTGGTCTGTATTCGCAAATACCTGACTCAAATCTTCGTTTGCGGCATTTGGCAGTTTAACGTCTTTCACCAAGGCTAAGTTCACATGTCCGAGATGATACATTTCAGAAAAATAATGATTCATTACTTCGCAATAGGCAATTTTGGAGCTTTTTAAAGCGGTATTGGCAACAAAATGCTGATTTAAAGTTTTTAAGTTCTGAACATCTAAAGCGGATTGATCTGAAAAAGCCATACTTTCTACTTTTTTTAGTTGGCTAAAATCAGCTGCTAGAGTCTGATTTAATTGTTCAAAGCGTTGTTGTAATCCCGCTGTATCGGCAACTTGATAACTTTGCGGATTGAATGTTTTCTTTTCTTGTTCATTTGCAGAACACGCCGTGAGCGTCATTGCCGTCAGAACAGTTGTAACAAGAAATAATTTCATCAAAGTCTCACTTAAACAATCAAAAGCGCAATCATTATGCCCGAAAATTGCCAGATGATTCGCACCTAAATCGCTTTTTCATTCAGATAACGCCAATAACGACGTGGCACATACTGCACATGTAATTTCATATTACGTCGGGCTTCAATATTGACACTGCTAAAATAATCTTTCCAAAGCTGATCATATAAAACTTCCTCATCATCCAGTTCGATATTGAAAGATTGACTATGGCCTGACTGTATTTGCCCATCTATGGTTGTGGCATCCATATCCGCTTGATGCACCTGCTGTAGATCATAGTAAATGCCGTAGCTGCGTTTTTCATCGTAAATCAACCAACGTTGATCTTGATAGCGTGCCTTAAAATGCCGCTCGATCAAAGGCAATACATTAAAGTCAGGTGAGACTAAACTGATAAACAAACCATCCTGACATTTTTTAAAACGCACAAAAGCTTCCATACGATGTTTTTCACGTCCCACTTGCTTCGCCCATTGACTCAGACCCAATACGTCTGCATGACCATAATTCTTTGATACATCTCGCTGCTGCTGAAACACATACACTGCAAAATTAAAGCAATGCTGAAAAGCCTGCTGCTGCTCGGATAAAAATGCATAATAAAACTGTTTCAACGCACGATCAGATGCTTTGAGTTTTAAACCCTGCCATACCCGCTGTGCTTGTTCATCGTGACTAGCCACATCAATGACTTCGGCGAAAAGACCCGCCTGTACTTGCCCATCCGTACAAATCTGTACATCAAATTGCTTAAATTGAAAGGCCCGAAAAATACAGCTTAGCAATCCTGTCATCGTGCCATCAAAGACATAAATACTCACGACTGTATCCTAAAATCCTAAGTTCAATTGTGGAGAAACTTGCTGCGTATATTTCGACTGACCACTTTGCAAGATCTGCTGACGTATTTGATGTGGCTGTTGATCTCGAATAAATTTGGGAGAATCTTCACAACGTATAAAATGTTGTGCTCTATTGTAGGAAATACCCATACGTTTTAATTGGTCGATATGGATTTTCCCAAATCGTCGTGCTTGAACAATTTTTTGAGCAGAACGCACACCAATACCCGGCACTCGCAAGATCATCTGATATTCTGCACGATTGATATCCACGGGAAATTGCTCGGGATGACGCAGTGCCCACGCTAATTTAGGGTCAATATCCAATTCTAAATTTGGATGCTCTTCATCGACCAATTCCGTCGCTTCAAACCCATAAAAACGCATCAACCAATCACTTTGATACAGCCGATTTTCTCGTAATAAAGGTGGCGCAGACCCCACAGCTGGCAGCGCACGCTCCTCTTCATTAATTGGAATATAACCCGAGTAATACACACGCTTGAGCTTAAACTCTTTGTAATGACGGTCTGCCATCAGTATGACATCACGGTCAGACTCTTGATGTGCGCCCACCACCATTTGCGTCGTTTGTCCTGCGGGTACAAATTTAGGAACTGTGCGTATTATTTTTCGTTCATCTTTGAATTGAATCAAACGATCTCGCACGATACCTAAGTCTTTTTGGACTTCAACATGACTTTTTTCAGGTGCAAATTTTTTTAAACCATCTTCTGTCGGCATTTCCAAATTAATGCTCATACGGTCGACATATAAACCTGCTTCGGTAATGATTTCCTGAGATGCCCCCGGAATGGTCTTCAGATGAATATAACCATTAAAATTTTCTTCTAAACGCAGTTTTTTTACCACCTGCAACATACGTTCCATGGTGTAATCCGCCGATTTAAAAATCCCCGAACTTAAAAATAACCCTTCAATATAGTTCCGTCGATAAAAATTCATGGTCAAATCGACCACTTCCTGTACCGTAAATGCTGCGCGCTTTACGTCGTTACTTCGACGGGACACACAATATGCGCAGTCAAAAATACAGACATTGGAAAATAGAATTTTTAATAACGAAACGCAGCGACCATCTTCAGTATAGCTATGGCAAATACCGTTTCCAGTATTACCCAGACCTTTGTCTTTATTTTGGCGCTTACTACCACTCGAAGAACATGAGACATCATATTTGGCAGCATCGGCTAAAATTTGCAGTTTTTCACGGATACGTTCAGACATGGGAGAATTATAAAATTTAAAGTGAACACAGCATTATTTTAAAAGGATCCACCTCAAAAGTCGGGTCATACATCATTACTACGACACGAGGTGTCGCTTAATTTCAAGTACAACTTTCGTTTAAGAATAAGACCATTTTGATAAGAAATAACGAATATTATTTGCTTAATTTCACTCGCTTGGGCAAAGTATTTAGAGTGATTGGAGTATGCACATGACTTTATTAGAAAACCTTGGCATCAAACACCCTATATTTCTTGCCCCAATGGCAGGTGTTTCTACACCTGAACTTGCTGCAGAAGTGTCAAATCAAGGTGGACTTGGTTCACTGGGTTTAGGTGCAAGCAGTGTTGAGAATGCACGTCAACAAATATTACAAACTCAAGAACTCACTGAACAACCTTTTCAGGTCAATTTTTTTTGTCATGACACAGTAGAACTCGATGAACAAGTTGCTGCCAAATGGATCATGCAATTTAAATCACGCTTTGCTCAATATAATGCAGAAGCTCCAGAAGCACTGAACTGTATTTATCCAAGCTTTAAAGATAATGACCATTTTCTAAACCTCTTACTGGAAACGCGCCCCAAAGCGGTGAGTTTTCATTTTGGCATTCCGCACCCACATCAAATTCAGGCCTTAAAACAAGCGGGTATTTTGACTCTAGTTTCTGCAACCAATTTAGCAGAAGCTAAACTGATTGAAGCTGCGGGTATTGATATCGTGATTGCTCAAGGTATTGAAGCTGGTGGTCACCGTGGCATTTTCAATGAAAACTTCGATAGCAGCGTTAAAACTCGTGACTTAGTTCAGCTCTTGAAACGCCATATTCAATGCCCCGTTGTTGCAGCTGGTGGCATTATGAATGGACATCAGGCCTATCAAATTATGGAGTTGGGTGCAGATGCTGTTCAACTGGGCACTGCTTTTGTGCAATGCAAAACATCAAATGCAAATGAGGCTTATCGCAAAGCACTATTTGATGCGCCCATCACGCAGATTACATCAAGTATTTCAGGCCGGCCTGCACGTGGCATTATCAATAACTGGCACACAGATATTGATACGCCGACTCGCCCAACCGTTCCGGCTTACCCATATAGCTATGATTTAGGCAAACAATTACATGCAGCAGCCAGCAAGCATGGCGTACATGAATATGGTGCATTTTGGGCAGGAACTAATGTCTCTCAAATACGTGAATTGGAAGCACCCGACTTGATCAATCAATTGGTTTTAGAAATGCGCTTTAACTAAGACCTCGCTCAACGGGTCATTCAAACATGAATGCCTAATAAAAAGCCCTCAACATTGAGTAATGCCAGTCAGTTAAGCAAATTTTAGTAAAATGTAGTAAAAATGAGTGTATGTGAATACGCTCATTTTTTTATGTCTTTATCTGAACATTTAGAATCCACTCTTGAACATTCTCTCCCATCACTCAACCATTTTTGTGAACTTATTGATTTAAATTGGATTGAAACAAGCCTGCATCAAACAGGTAAGGCATCAATCAGAAGGAGAAAATTACCTGCTGAGCATGTGGTTTGGCTTGTTATTGGGCTTGCCTTGTTTCGAAATCAACCCATCAGCTATGTTGTAGAGCAATTAAACCTCGTGTTTGGTACAACAGAATATTGTGTTCCTAGTGCAGCAGTCCAAGCACGACAACGTTTAGGACAAGAGCCTTTAAGTACCTTATTCTCTCTGCTCAGCCAAGCATGGTTTGATGAAACACAGCAACAATATTCAAACTTTCAAGGACTTAGCATATGTGCTGTTGATGGGGTGGTTTGGTCTATGCCGCTGACCGAAGAGAACTTTAATCATTTTGGCTCATCTAAAGGTAAAACTGCTGTAGCACCTTACCCACAAGTGAGAGCCACGTGCCTAGTCAATACCAATACCCATGAAATCATAGATGCCCAAATAGGCAGTATGGATCAGGGTGAACTCACATTAGCAAATCAATTATCTCCACCAGCACAAAGTATTACATTATTTGATCGAGCTTATTTCTCTGCTGATTTTCTAATAGGGTGGCAAACACGTGCAGAATCAAGTCATTGGCTGATGCGAGCAAAAGATAATTTACGTTATGAAATTATTAAACGGAATTCCCCACATGATTTTCATATCAGGATGCCAATATCACCTAGAGCCAAGAAGCTTAACCCAACGTTAGGGGATTATTGGGAGGCACGTTTGATTGAAGTTGAGCAGGCAGGAAAAATCAGACGTTACATTACTTCATTATTAGATTCAAAGACATACCCACTTATAGCCTTGGCAAAGTTATATGCTCAGCGTTGG
>NZ_VPCH01000022.1:0-55908 GCF_013418285.1 Acinetobacter sp. YH12152 | reverse complement strand
GTCCAGATTTAAATCCAATAGAAAATATGTGGTCACGAGTCAAGGCGATTCGAACTAAGTTTAGAGTTAAAGATATTGATAAATTATTTAAAGATTACTGTAATGATTTATTTGGTATTTAGCTATATATTATACAAAATGCCAATTTCCACGAATTTTAGGCCAATAAAAACCCCAGTAACATTTCCATCACTAGGGTTTTCAAAGATTTATAAATGATAGTTCAAACGATTTATTTACAAATTAATTAACTTTATTTAACAACAGCCCCAGATATTCACCAAACCAAATGGCAGTTTCTAAATCACCCGCAGGTGGCGTGACTTCAACAGGCGCATTATCCGATTGTGTCATTAAACCTAAAAAGCTCGACATCCGATTTAAATCTGTTGTGCTTCGTCCAGTTGGCATCAATGGAAGACCGCTCCACAACATGCCGTGCTGCATGGCAAATAAATTGATTTGCTGTAATACCGCCAATTTATCTCCACTTAAGCCGCCACCATTGGTAAAACCTGCGGCTAACTTGCCTTGCCATGTCCGTGCTAACCAACGTTTAGATGATTGCTCCATGAATAATTTCATAGCCGCACTCATACTGCCCATATAGGTTGGGCATCCAAAAACGATGGCATCTGCACTGTCCAATACATCCCAATCCACATGCTCTACATTCATGAGATGGACTTTTACACCGGCTTTTTCTGCACCTTGTACAATGAAATTCGCCACTTTGGCAGTGTGCCCGTAGGGACTGTGGTAAACAACAGCAAGAGATTTAGCAGTCAAAGACATAACATTTAAAAGTCGATAGATTCAGTCAAGTTTAGCATTTTCAAAGCATAAAGACGAATGTTGCCATGCGCCCTGTTTTCGCTTCGCGGCGATAAGAAAAATATTCTTCAGCTTGCAAAAAGGTACATTGGTCGCCACCTGTTACAGCTTTAACCCCATGTAATGCAAGAATATAACGCGCTATCGCATAAAGGTCAGCATAATATTTGCCATCCTTTACACCAGCTTTAAATGCACTTTCAAGTTCTGGATATTTGGAACAAAAGGCAGCTTTGACTTCTGCGCCAATTTCAAAACTCTCTTGGCAAATAGCTGCCCCCAACCAAGCCCATGTTGGCTGAGTGTACATGACTGCAATAGTGTTTTCCACAATACCATTTGCCAAGCCCTTCCAACCTGCATGCAGATTAGCAACTTCAGTCCCGTCAGCATTACCCAAAACCACGGGTAAGCAATCTGCGGTCATCATCATCAGGGCATGGTGTTTAGACTGCGTGACCATACCATCGCCTTCGGGTGCAACAAAGTTGATCTGTTCATCAATGCGATGGCATAGCGTACTGTGCGTTTGGTTCATCCAGCTGATTTTATTCACGCCATATTTAGCAAAGTCTTTGAGCAATTGCATCCGGTGCTTTTGCACACGCGCTGCATCATCTCCCACATGCAATGCCAGATTAAATCCTGCCAGTTCAGGTTGTTCAGCGGGTTGCGTCTGATCATGATGAACTCGAGTTTGTCCCACAAAAACACCCTGTGGAAGTCCCTGAACAAATTGCATGTTGCCGTCCTTTTCTATCTATGGCGTGTAAATCAGTTTAAAACTTAATAAGCTTTGTTTTCGCTACGTAAAACTTCAACCAATTGGTTAAAGTCTTCAGGCCATGGTGCTTCAAACATCATGTCTTCACCTGTACGTGGATGAACGAGACCCAATTTAACTGCATGTAACGCTTGACGTTTAAAGCCACGTAAAGTGTCATCTAATAACATCGACGCGCCTGCAGGCATACGTACACGTGGTACATACACTTGATCGCCAACGAGACCATGACCGATATAAGTAAAATGCACACGAATTTGATGGGTACGACCCGTTTCTAGACGTGCTTGAACGCGGGTAAAGTTTTGGAAACGTTCTTTCACATTATAGTGAGTCACCGCATCTTTACCGCCCGGCAAGACTGCCATTTTAATGCGATCAACAGGATGACGTTTAATCGGCTCATCCACTGTACCGCCGGCAATAATGTTGCCATATACGATCAAATCGTAAATACGGTAAACCGATTTCTTCGCCAATTGCTTACTTAAAGAAAATTGGGATTCGAGGTTTTTCGCAACTACCAACAGACCTGAGGTGTCTTTATCAATACGATGCACCAAACCTGCACGGGTCAACTCTGAAGATTTTGGGTAGTGATGCAAAATTGCATTCACCAATGTCCCTGTACTGTTTCCAGCGCCCGGATGAACAACCATACCGACAGGTTTATTAATCACCATAATATCGTCATCTTCATAGACAATATTGAGTGGAATATCTTCAGGTAAGCTACGTGTTTGTGCTTCTAACTCGACGTCTAAAGTCAGTAACTCTGTGCCTTCGCATTTGTACTTTGGTTTCACAGTGTTACCATTGACCAACAAATGGCCCTCTTTGAGCCACTGTTTTAGCTTTTCGCGAGAAAAATCAGTCCAAACCAGTGCTGAAACCTGATCAATACGTTGTCCTAAATAGCTTTCATCCAATTGAAATTGCAACGATAAACGTGTTGCAGTTGAGTCTGAAGTATGGTTATCTGCATCCTCAGAATCTTCAAGTAAATTGAAATCAGTTTCAGGGAAATTAGAATTGGAAGATTGTGCTTGACTCATTTGCTCATTCAGACAAAAGTGGTTTAATAGTTCAATTGTAGCTCATTGCCCGTATTAACAGAGGAATTTTTATGTCGCTACCAAAATATAAAATGACAATGCTTGCTCTAACAATAGGCATTGCATCGGCAATGGTAGGCTGTAGCAGTAATCCAAAGAAAGAAGTGGTCGACACAGGTCCACAATCAAGCGAACAGATTTATATCGAAAAAGCACAAAAAGCGCTTGAACGTAACCAATATACAGATGCAGCAAAACACCTTGAAGCTCTAGAGACCTACTACCCTACAGGTAACTATGCGCAGCAAGCACAACTTGAACTATTGTATGTAAAGTTTCAGCAAAAAGACTATGAAGGTGCGATTGCACTTGCAGACCGTTTTATTCGTATGAACCCACAACATCCGCAAGTTGATTATGCGTACTACGTGCGTGGTGTTTCAAACATGGAGCAAAACTACAATGGTTTGCTTCGCTATACTTCTTTAAAGCAATCGCATCGTGATGTGAGCTATCTCAAAGTGGCTTATCAAAACTTTGTCGACTTTATTCGTCGCTATCCATCGAGTGAATATGCAGTCGATGCCGCACAACGTATGAAGTTCATCAGTCAAGAATTGGCTGAAAGCGAAATGAATGCGGCACGTTTTAATGTGAAGCGTAAAGCATGGTTAGCTGCTGTTGAACGTTCACTTTGGGTGATCGAACATTATCCGCAAGCGCCACAAGTTCCAGAAGCTCTAGCGACTGTAGCCTATGGTTATGACAAACTTGGTGATAAAACCACGTCTCAGCAATACATTGAAGTACTTAAACTGAACTATCCAAAACTTGTGAAGTCAGACGGTACAGTCAATATGCGTGCTGCACGTAGTGAAGGCAGCTTCCTTAACCGTGCAACCTTAGGTATTTTCGGTAAAGAAGCACAGACGATGTCTGAGCAAACCTCTACAGACGTAGTTGAAACCGATGAAGAAAAACGCAGTTTAACCAATCGTTTAAGCTTTGGCTTATTGGATCGTCCTCATAGCGAAAAAACTGAGTCGTCAGAATCAGCTGAATAATATAGTCGCAACGAAGGTCGATTTTTCACAAAGGGCAAGTTAGAATACTTGCCCTTTTATCTTTTCAGGATCTACAGATTCGGTTAGATTAAAAGGTATACAATAGTTCGATGGACGATGCTGTACTGCATCTCCACCTGAACTTACAGCATTGCTGATTTCAACATATTTCACGAACTGCCCAAATTCAATAGATAGACAGATAAAACAGCATGGCCATTCCTCAACATACAATTGATCAAATTTTAGATCGCACCGATATTGTCGATGTGATTGGTCAATTTGTGAAATTGAAAAAGACTGGACGCACCTACTCAGGATGCTGCCCATTCCATCAGGAAAAATCGCCATCTTTCCATGTCTATCGTGATAAACAATATTTTCACTGCTTTGGTTGTCAGGCCAATGGTAATGCCATTCGTTTTTTAATGGATATTGGTAGCCGTAACTTCATCGAAGTAATGAAGGATTTATCTAGCCAAACGGGTATTGAACTACCGAAAGACAATAACGATTCCAATAAACTCAAATATAAACGCGAATCTAAACCCAAACCTGTACAAAAACCTCCAATCGAAGCAAAAGCTCTGCCACCCAAAACAGGCGAAACCGACACAAATCCTGCTGCAGTAAATTTCGAACACGACCCATTTGCTGAGTTTCAAAATAACGAAGATGCCTTTTATGGGAACGATCCGTTTGCTCACTTTGACCAAGTTGCCAATGGTTTTGAAGATGTGCCGCAAGACGGAAACTTATATGACTTGCTGGAAAATGTCGCACAGTTTTATGAGCAACAACTTCCGCTCAGTCCAATTGGGCAAGCTTATTTTAAACAACGGGGTCTCAGTGCAGACACCATCGCCTATTGGCGTTTAGGCTATGCCCCTGAAGATTGGCAACATCTGGAAAAAGCCTTTCCACAAGATATCGAAGGACTCAAACTTCTCGGTTTGATTCGCACCAGTGATAGTGGTCGTGACTTTGACTTACTGCGTGAGCGAGTGATTTTCCCGATTCGAGATGCGAAAGGTCGCGTGGTCGGTTTTGGTGGTCGTGCCCTAAATGATGAAATCAAACCGAAGTACATCAACTCCCCTGACTCTGAAGTTTTCCATAAAAACCAGTTACTTTATGGTTTATATGAAGGCCGTAAACAAAAAGCCCAAGATTGGTTAATGGTCGAAGGTTATATGGATGTCATTGCCCTACAGCAATATGGCATTCATGGCGCTGTAGCGACTTTAGGGACTGCCAGTAATACTGAACATTTAAACATTTTATTTAAGCAAAATAGCCGTATTACTATTGCATTTGATGGTGATGCCGCAGGTCAAAAAGCAGCTCGTCGTACGCTCGAAATTGCACTGCCATTACTGAATGATGGACGTGAACTTAAATTCTTTGTTTTGCCAAATGACCACGACCCAGATTCACTGATCCGCCGTGAAGGTATTGAAAATTTTCGACGTTTACTGCACACCTCACCGCTACTTTCTGAGTTTGTTTTTGCACATTTAACGCAAAATCATAATGTTGCTTCGCCTGAAGGTAAAAGTCAGGTGATGGGCGAACTGAGACAACTGACTGAACTGTTGCCGAAAGGTGGTTCATATCGTTATTTGCTACAGCAATATTTCCGTGAAAAATTAGGGTTTAGCCGAAAGTGGCAGCCTCAAGTCAATAATGATGCATCATTGAGCTTTAGTACAAAAATTGATGCCGAAGAATATGTGATTGCGATTTTGATCAATCATCCTTATCTCTACATTCATTTTGAGCCTTTACGCGCCTTAGTTTCACAAGATCTCTTGCTTTATCACGTTTTAAATATTTTCAATGTGATTTTTGATGAATTGCCTGATGACCCAGAGTTATCGACCTATTATGTACTCGGTGCATGTGCAGCGCATCATCATGAATTACAACATATTTTAGAGCATGCCAATATCAGTGACTATACGTCATCACCTGAACAGGCAGATAAACTTGCAGCAGATTTATCGACAAAATTGCAATATCAATTCTTACAACTCAAGATCAAGTCGAATAAGTTTTCTAGCCTTGCTGAAATGCGTAATTTAAAACAACGTATTTATGATATTGATAAAAAAAGATCGCTCACCCTCCTTGAAGATTAAGTTTTAACTTCAAGTTCAAGCTGTGAACGACATGCTATTCAATGAATCAGCTTATTTATTTTTTTGGTTTACGGCGATTTTCAGCCACATTAACTAAATTTTGTTCTAACATTTCAAAATAAGCAGGGTCTTCCGCCATTGCTGCATTTCGCAGCACGATAGAAGTTGGATGCAGCAACTTTTGGGTTAAACGATGTGACATTTCTTGCATAATCTTCGCAGCATCTTCGCCCTTTTGTAGACGATTCAGCGCCAAAGCCAGTTCTTCTTGACGCAATGACTCACCATGTTCACGGTATGCATGAATCGTCGAGCCAGCCAAATTCACTTTTTGCTGCGTGATTAAATCTGTCGCAAGCTGATTGACCATGACTTCGGCTTCAACTGCCGCCTGACGACGCTGAGCCAAATTTTCTTCAATGACAGTTTGCAGGTCATCGACACCATATAAATAAACGCCATCTAGACTTTCAACTTTGGCTTCAATATCTCGTGGTACAGCCAAATCAACCAATAGCATTTGTTTATAACGACGTTTTTTCAGTGCTGCTTTGACATCCGCAAAATAAATCACTTGATGCAAGCTTCCGGTACAACTTGAAATTACATCTGCACGATGTAAATTGTCTGCCAAATCTGCAAAATCAATAATTTCAACTTCTACACGATGAGCAATCTCTTGCGATAAAGCTTCGGCACGGGCACGTGTACGGTTACAGATAATAATTCTGCCCACACCCATTTCGGCCAAATGCTTTGCAACCAAGCTATTCATTTCACCAGCAGCAACAATCATCACCGTCAATTTTTCAGGCTGACTAAAGACCTGTAAAGCGAGCTGAGCAACAGCATAGCCCATCGACACCGCATGACTTCCAACGGCTGTTTCAGAACGCACACGTTTTGCCGCATAAAAGGCATATTCAAAAATACGGTTTAAATTTGGGGAAACGGTTTCGGCATCTTTGGCTAAGGACAAAGCCGTTTTGACTTGACCTAAAATTTGAGGCTCACCAAGCATGAGCGAATCCAAGCCGCTAGCCACACGCATGAGGTGTGTCACCGCTTGTGCATTTTCATAACGATACACATGATTTGACAATTGCTTTACATCGATACCATTTGATTGGGCGAGCCAATTCAATACCACGTCTGCATTTTCAGACATCGCATAGACTTCGGTACGATTACATGTAGACACCACCACCATGTCATTGAGTTCAGGCGTATGGCTTTGCTGTTCAAGCAGTGCAGTTAACTTTTCAGGGTTAAATGCAATCTGTTCACGCAGCTCTACAGAAGCGGTTTGATGGTTGACACCCAATGCAAAGAAAGACATATCAGATCATCATTTCGCTAAATTTATGCTATTGTGCAACATCGATGTCATAAAAAGCATTACTTGGATCAAGAAAAATTGCGTCTAACAAATAGCCGACTGAACGGCCAGACAATAAAGCAGTATTCTACCACATTCTTACTTGTCGGTAGCATGGCTTCTACTGCCCCAATTCGGGCCGTGGGAGAAGTTTACCATGCAAATTCAGGATATGATGCAATTAAACAAAGTATGATTGCGGAATTTGCCTTAGCTTATAACGACATTCCAACCGCGCTTCATAACTACACCGTGCTTGCAATCAAAAGTAAATCCACCATGGTCAAACAACGTGCTTTAAACGTTGCTATTGAACAAAATGATCTACAAGCAGCCTTAGACATTGCCACACATTGGGTCGTCCAAGAACCTGAAGATGTCCCGGCATTATTTTATTTATCACATATTGCCCTGAAAGCCCATGAATATGAGCTTGCCGCCGAAACACTTGATAAAATTTTAACCATTGACCCAAATGCAGATTTAGAACAAATATTGGCGGGTATTTCCCCTGAATCAGAGGAAGATCGTGCTTATCTGATTCAAGCACTGACCGCCAGCAAGGAAAAAACCAACCCTTCTATTTTGGTCTTAGTCGCAGGTTTACAAGCTCAGAATGGCGCCTTTGCCGATGCCTTAGACACGATTAATTTAGCACTAAAAAAACGACCTAAAGTGACTGGCTATATTTTAATGAAAGCCAATTTACTTATGTCTTTAGGTGATGAAGAAGAAACCTTAAAATGGTTCGAAAAATCAAGCCGTAAACACCGCAACAATATGGAAGTTCGCTTAGCAGAATCAAAATATTTAATTAAAATCAATCAGTCAGAATTAGGTCTAGAAAAACTCGAAGATATACTAAAGAAATGGCCATCTGCTGAAGAACCGCTATTTATGGCAGGTTTGACCAGTATTGACTTAGAGCTTTATGAAAAAGCCGAAAAGTATTTGGTGGAGTTACGTTATTCGAGCAAATACCAAAATGAAGCGTATTACTATCTCGCAGTAAATGCTGAACGCAAACAGCATTATGAAACGGCAAAAGCCTATTATCGCCTTGTAGATGGCAGCCTTTATACGGTTTCACGGCGCAATATGATCAGCATTTTTAGCCGGCAAAATAAGCTGCATGATGCGCTGCGTTTTTTAACCCAAGAGCGGGTTAATTATCCTCAACATGCCAGTTTTTTATATCTTGCTCAGGCAGATATTTTAAAACGCATGAACAATAAAAAAGCAGCAGTTCGTTTGCTTGATGAAGCGGTAAAAAACTTACCCGAAGATCCTGAGCTCATTTATGCCGAAGTTCTACTGCTCGACGCCCATCAAGATAAAGATAGACTCGACCAATTACTAAAACAATTACTTGAAATTGAACCCAATAGCCCGACCTATTTAAATGCATATGCCTATACCTTGGCGGTACAAAATAGACGCTTAGATGAAGCCCGAAAATACGTCGAACATGCCTTAGAATATGCTCCTGAGCAAGCTTCAATCTTAGATACGTTCGGTTATATTTGTTATTTGCAAAATGATTTTAGTACATCTGCATCTGTTTTGGCCAAAGCGTATGAACTGAGTAATAGTTTAAAAATTGGCATTCGCTACGCACGATCAGTCTTCATGCAAGGTGATATGAATAAATTTGACGCGTTGTTACAACAACTCCAACAAAAACATCCGAATGATCCGCAATTAGAGCAACTACATTCGTTATTGTTACCCCAACCCATGAAAAAGAGTTAGAAAGAGTTTATGCAAGTATCTTCAAAATTTGGGGTATCTGCCCTGACCTGCTGCGCTTTATTTTTTACCGGTTGTCAGCAATACGTTAAAACACCCGCTCAACCGAGCCCTGAAGAAGTCGCTGCAAATCAATTCAACTTACAAGGTAAGATTGGTGTGCGCACGCCACAACAGTCAGGAAGTGCTTTTTTTACTTGGGTTCAAGACCGCAATGAATATGATATCGAACTGAGTGGCATATTAGGTGTTGGAAAAACTCAAATCAGCGGTAAACCCGGTCAAGTTCAACTCAATAGTGCAAAAACCGGTTTGATTGAAGCAGCAACACCAGAAGAATTACTCGAACGTGCTACCGGTTGGCAAGCTCCCATTACCCACCTCGTCGACTGGGTACAGGCGCGCCCTGCAACCACACAAGCAAAAATTCAACGCGATACTGCGCAGCGTCCACAACAGATTATTGAAGATGGTTGGACGGTTGACCTGAGTTATAATGAAACTGCAACGGTACCGAACAAGTTAATTTTAAAACAAGCACTTGAATCCGGTCAGGAAAACCGTATTACAATGGTGATTCAAAATCGTTAATTTGCCTAAAAGCTGAGCTATGACTTCCATGATTCGTGTACCTTCTCCTGCAAAACTCAATTTGTTTTTGCACATTACTGGCCGACGTCCTAATGGATATCATGAATTACAAACGATTTTTCAGCTCATCGATTTATCGGATTGGATGGAATTTCATCCACGTGCAAATTCTGCTGATGAAGATTTTATTCAAATTGAGGGCTTAAACAGCGTCAATCTTGAACAAAATTTAATTTATCGTGCTGCTCAAATACTCAAACCATTTGCCAAAACGCTGACTGCACAAAAAATCCACATTGAAAAAAATATTCCGATGGGTGCAGGGCTCGGTGGTGGTTCATCCAATGCAGCCACCACCCTAATCGTGCTTAATCAACTATGGAAATGCGGTCTAAATACCGAACAACTTGCAGAGCTCGGCTTACAACTTGGGGCAGATGTTCCCGTGTTTGTACATGGTCTAAATGCATGGGCTGAAGGCATCGGTGAACACTTAACATTCATAGATTTAGCTCAAAAACAGTACATTGTGCTGAAACCTGACTGTTTTATCAGCACTCAACTGCTTTTTTCACAAAAAACGTTGACAAGAGACTCAAAGCCCACTAAATTTTGCGGCTATCAGGAAACGCCATCTGATTTTGGAAATAACTTTGAGCCTGTGGCACGAAGCTTATATCCCGAAGTCGATGAAGCAATGCGGTACTTAGATCAGTTCGGTACAGCAAAGCTTACAGGTACAGGTGCTTGTGTATTTACTGAAGTGACTGAAAATATGAATATTGATGACATATTGAAAAATGCACCATGTAAATCTTACTTGGTTCGCAGTTTGCAAGAATCACCATTACGTCATTTTGAAGTTTGATATAGGGGCGTCGCCAAGTGGTAAGGCACCGGGTTTTGATCTCGGCATCCGTTGGTTCGAATCCAGCCGCCCCTGCCATCATTTTTCACCTGTAGATGTAATTGCTGTAAAGTATTAGGGGCGTCGCCAAGTGGTAAGGCACCGGGTTTTGATCTCGGCATCCGTTGGTTCGAATCCAGCCGCCCCTGCCATTTACTTTATTCGCTATTTCATCAATTTAGGGGCGTCGCCAAGTGGTAAGGCACCGGGTTTTGATCTCGGCATCCGTTGGTTCGAATCCAGCCGCCCCTGCCATTTACTTCAAAAAAGACAGAGCATAATTTGCAGTATCTTTGTTGTTTCAACTTGACAAAATACTGTAAAAATATTAAAGTTCTGCCGCATTAGGGGCGTCGCCAAGTGGTAAGGCACCGGGTTTTGATCTCGGCATCCGTTGGTTCGAATCCAGCCGCCCCTGCCATCTAATTCTCCAATTTGCCAACCGCCAAGGGTGCTTCATGCCCAATCTTGTCGTTTTTAGTGGATCTGCACATCCACAATTCGCCCAAAAAGTCGTTAGCCACCTTCACATCCCTCTAGGTGCTGCATCTGTAGGTCAATTTTCTGACGGTGAAATCGCTGTCGAAATTACTGAAAATGTTCGTGGTAAAGACGTATTCATCGTACAACCAACTTGTGCCCCAACTAACGATAACCTTATGGAAATCTTAGTTATGGCTGATGCTTTGCGTCGTGCAAGTGCTGGTCGTATCACTGCTGTCATTCCTTACTTTGGTTATGCTCGTCAAGATCGTCGTCCACGTTCAAGCCGTGTGCCAATTACAGCAAAAGTTGTTGCAGATATGCTCACAACTGTTGGTATTGACCGCGTTGTCATGATCGACCTTCATGCTGACCAAATCCAAGGTTTCTTCGATATTCCTGTAGACAACATCTACGGTACTCCTGCGCTTTTAGCAGATCTTCGTCAACAGTCACACGACAACTTAATGGTTGTTTCTCCTGACGTTGGTGGTGTAGTACGTGCGCGTGCTGTTGCTAAGCAAATGGGTGATATCGATCTTGCGATCATCGACAAACGCCGTCAAAAAGCGAATGAATCTCAAGTAATGCACTTGATCGGTGACGTTAAAGGCCGTGACTGTGTCATCGTTGATGATATGGTGGATACAGCAGGTACATTGTGTAAAGCTGCTGACGCACTAAAAACTTTTGGTGCCCGCAAAGTTGTTGCTTACGCAACTCACCCAGTACTTTCTGGTAAAGCTTTAGAAAACTTGAAAAACTCTGTGATTGACGAATTGGTTGTAACAGACACCATTCCGCTTTCAGAAGAAGCTCAAGCTCTTGGTAAGATTCGCCAAGTTTCAGTTGCAAGTATGGTTGCTGAAACAATTCGTCGTATTAACAACGAAGAATCTATTAGCGCAATGTTCGATTCTTATCTATAATATAGCGCTAAATTTAAAAGCCCTGCCTTTTGGTGGGGCTTTCTATCACTAGACTGGTCGAAGGTCTAGTCAATTAAACTTAAATAGGAATGTCTATCATGGCAAACTTCGTATTAAATGCAGTAGCACGTGAAGAAGCAGTACAAGGGAAAGGTTCGAGCCGCCGCCTTCGTCTTCAAAATAAAGTACCAGCAATCATCTACGGTGGTGCAGCTGAACCTGTAGCAGTTACTTTAGAACTTCGCGAACTTGTTAAAGCTTTAGAAAGCAACGCGTTCTTTGAAGAAGTTGTTGAAATCAACATCGACGGTAAAGCTGAAAGCGTTAAAATCCAAGCTTTACAACGTCACCCAGCTAAAAACACTCCTATGCACGCTGACTTCAAACGCGCATAAGTGTTAAATGGTGTAAATGAGTGAGCAAACTTTCACTGATTGTTGGTTTGGGTAACCCAGGTTCTGAGTATGCCCAAACCCGCCATAATGCAGGCTTCTGGTTTGTAGAACGCCTTGCAGAACAATATGGCATCCAACTTAAAGCTGATCCTAAATATAAAGGCATCAGTGGTCGTGGTAATATCGAAGGTCAAGACGTTCGTCTGCTGTTACCCACAACCTTTATGAACCTCTCAGGTCAAAGTGTTGTTCCCTTCGCCAAATTCTATCAAATTGCTCCTGAAGCAATGCTTATCGCACACGATGAACTCGATATGAACCCGGGTGTCATTCGCCTGAAAACGGGCGGTGGTCATGGTGGTCATAATGGTTTACGCGATATCGTCCCGCATATTGGTCCAAATTTCCATCGTTTACGTATTGGTATTGGTCATCCTGGTTCTAAAGAACGTGTCTCAGGCCATGTTTTAGGTAAAGCACCAAGTAGTGAACAAGGTTTAATGGATGATGCAATTGCACATGCCTTATCACGTACTAAATTGTTGGTAAGTGGTGAGATTCAGCAAGCCATGAACCAGATCAATGCTTACAAATAGAACTGACAATTCCACAAATTGTTGAACAATACTTATTGCCATCTGAATGATTTCAGAGCAAAATGCGCTTGCATTTGACTGCTCACCCAGCATTCAAGAGATTGTTCCACCACAAGATACGATCTTAGGTCTACCAAGGAGACGCTAGCCATGCTATCTCGTTTATTAAAAGCTAAAATCCACCGTTGCGTCGTTACACAAGCAGAATTACATTATGAAGGTTCTTGTGCAATTGACGGTATTCTTCTAGATTTAGCCGGTATCCGTGAATATGAAGAAATTCATATGTGGAACGTGACTAATGGTAAGCGTTTTACCACTTATGCCATTCGTGGTGAAGAAGGTTCTGGCATTATCTCTGTAAATGGCGGTGCTGCTCACCAAGCAGATATTGGCGACTTGTTGATTATCGCAACTTTTGGTGATTTCACAGAAGCTGAAGCAAATGCACATAAGCCACGCTTAGTCTATGCGAACCCAAACAACACGGTGAACCACACAGCGAACTGTATTCCAGTTCAAGTTGCATAAGTTAAAGCATTTAAAGATTCTAAAAAGCCCGCAAAATTTGCGGGCTTTTTTATGGCTGAACTATGCATTATTGACTGCAAAAATTCAGTATTAGACGCATATCACTACATACAACTCAACAGCTCAATTTATCTACCCTGCTCTCGGGCCCTTCCACCATGCTTGGTTTTGTTTACAATCAAAGGGCTGTAAATGCTCTCCGACCAAACCCACCAACAAAGGCTGACCATTTTCTTGTACCTTTAGCTCTGCATATTGCGCATCGCGATAGCACGACTCCAAGCCTTCAGCAAATAAAAAGCTTCTCGCAGCGGGATATAAACCCTCAAATCTATTGTCAGGATTTTTGAGCACCAGTTTTGTAGATGAGCTTGGATACTGCGCTAACAACTCTGGGTTGAAACTGGTTCGAATCACTCTACGCTGTGCATCAAGCTGCACATAACTCACAATACTTTTTTGATCGACAAAATAGTCACGGTGTAAATTTTCAGCATCGTTCACTTTGGATGTCTGCCTATTGGCAGATTGCTCTTCAGAAGGCTGACCACCAAAATAGAGCTGATAATTCAAGGCCATATAATCCCCTTGAATCAAAGAGCGCGGATCGACAGGTTGCAACTTTACATAAATACTCTGACTGTTTGCCAGATGCCATTCATGACGTGCAATCATCAGTACGAATATAAGAATACTGAGTACAGCCAAACCAACAGGAAGTATTTTTTTATTAAGTATGGTCATCACACATCTCCCCCTTGTTTATGCTGTATCGTAGATAACATCTTGGTAATGCCAAGCAGCAAAAGGCCAGAGATCAAAATCGTTAAACTTTTTAATAAAAAACTCAGACCTAAATTGTAATACAGCATCCATAAGCTAAAAATAATCAACATGATGCTAAACGCTTTAACCACTGATTGCTGATAGACCTGCGCCCATGCCAATAAAACCAATAATAAGAAAATTTCAAAATAACCCATCACAATCAGCACAAGACCCAATAGCAGTAACAGCCATTTTTCGCTCCCCGCCTTTTTTTTCTGATTTGCGATGTAAAGGCCAAGCCAAACTACAGGCAACAGATAACCGACAAACAGGTCAAGAACACCATTTTGGGTCTGTTCAAACTGTAGAATGTTATTTGACAACGTCTGCAACACCACACCCGCCAATACGATGCATAACATCCATAACACAATGCTTTTTCGATACATCGAGTGCAACCAAGCTGTTGCACTCCCGAGCAAGAAAATCAGTAGAATATAATTCAATCCAGTCACAGCTAAGATGACATGTTCATCGCTCATAAAAAGATCGGCATCAAATAGTGTGGCCACTGCAAGGCCGTATCCTGCAATGAGTTGAATAAAAACAATAAACCAATGCATTCGACTAAACAAACAGAGCAATATAACGCCAATTTGCAACACTAAAATAAACGAAATGCTATTGGTTAAGCTCTCTGTATGTATGAAGACCGCAGATTGGCCACATACCCATAAGCAGTAAGCAAATTGGCGACTAAAGATACTTTTAGCTCGTCGAATCAACCACCAAGCCACAGCTACAAAAACTAAGCCCATGACGATCGAAAACGCCATCCAATAGGTCAGCAATAAGCTCGATAAAATAATGCCTGCCAACCATGCCCCAATCGCTAAAGGAATAACCGCAAATTTAGTCTGTGGCAGAAATTTCATCAGTGCCCAACTGATCACCGCAAACCAAGCAAATATCAGCAAAGCAAAAACCAGCAATCCTGCAATCGAATCTGATAAAATATGTTCTGCCCATTGGAAAATCAAAATACTGAAACTCGCGGCAAGACCCGCGGCTTGTAAACTGGTTTCTAATGCACGCTGTTGTCGATAAAAATAGATAATCAGATAAATTGGAAGCAACAATGCAAAAATTAAATATTGCCATTGATACTGATCTGCCCCATTTCCGCAGTATAAAAACATGCAATACATCGACATTAATGTAATGAATGCAATAAATACAAAGCGCAGTGCAGCATAATATTTCAAACACAAGGTCACACATATTGCCGTCAATATATTCATACAAAGTAAATACCACCATGAATGATCAACGATTAAATAGCTTTGTTTAAAATATAAAAATAATGCCAATTGACTGATCAAACACAGTAACGCAAAGACTCCAATATTCGGTCGAGATAACCAAGGTAAAAGCAGCAAAGCCCAGACCAAAAATAACAGATAACTGTCTGCACCTGTTTGATAGGCCTGCCCAATCACAGCCAAACTCAATCCAAGCAACAAAGCACTTAAAGCATCTAAGCTTTGCTGAATCCAAGCATGCCTTACAAAATATACACTCGTCACAGCACTCAGTACCAACAGCAACATTGGAATTGCCAATTGAATGAATTTTGGCAACATCAACCAGTTTGCCGCGATCAAATACACGAAACTGGCTGCTATCAGTGCAACACCGATCACTTGCAGATACCGAATGACCTGTACATCTTGGAACAGATCTGTTGAAAACTCTTGATCTAACTGTGAATGATGCAGCTTTATATTCTGCTGCTGAGAATGCTGAGGAGCGGTCATTTTTTATCATTATGCAATCATGGTTGATTTATCGGCACGATAGCATGCTTTGACACACTTTATATAAATGCTTACAAATCCAATCTTATAACTTTACTTATCTAAAATTTTGCAAATGATTCTAAGCAATAATCCCCCATCATCACTCAAACAGGTCTATACTCAAGACACATCGCTTCAGGGCGGGGTGAAATTCCCCACCGGTGGTAAATTTGCTGGGTTGAAAGCCCTGCAAAAAGCCCACGAGCCAATCGTTTAAACGCGATTCGCAGATCAGGTGCAATACCTGAGCCGACGGTATAGTCCGGATGAAAGAAGACGACGTCACATCTCTATATCATTGATCATTTTCAATATATATCGTAACGCCACTATTTCACATGTCCTGAAATGTTCAACCGTATCTAAAATTTACGCGAGCGTTTCAATGTCTAGTTTAATTCAACCCGAAATTTTCTTTTCTGCCCTTCCACCTGCAGAACAGCGCATGCTGCAAGCCTTAGAAGACATTCGTCATGGCAAGCCTGTTTTAGTCATGGACGATTTTGACCGTGAAAATGAAGCCGACCTGATTGTTGCTGCAGAAACACTCACTGTAGAAACCATGGCACGTATGATTCGTGACGGTTCAGGGATTGTCTGCCTGTGTTTAACCGATGCTCAGGCTAATCATTTAGAACTTCCACCCATGGTGTCTGATAACTCTAGCCATTTTAAAACTGCCTTTACCGTCACCATTGAAGCGGCGGAAGGTGTTACTACTGGAGTTTCTGCAAAAGACCGAACAACTACAGTCAAAGCCGCAATTAAAGATGGTGCTGTTGCTGCTGACTTAAACCGTCCGGGTCATGTTTTTCCTTTACGTGCGCGTGAAGGCGGCGTATTGACCCGTCGTGGACATACTGAAGGGACTATTGATTTGGCCCGTCTAGCCGGTTTAAAACCTGCAGGTGTTTTGTGTGAATTAACCAACCCAGACGGTACGATGGCGAATGGCGTACAAGTTTTAGCGTATGCACAAACCCATCATTTGACTGTACTCACCATTGACGAAATTGTGCAATATCGCTTACAGCACAATCTCTAGTTCGAATAAATTAAAGCTCTACACGTTCATAAAAAGGCTGATTGAATCAGCCTTTTTATTTTTTACTGCACATTTCAAGTTAAGAATTAAGCCGTGAATGTGCTATAGATGCCATAGATGGCAACCACCACTAAAATCAACCCACACAGGGCCAACAATTTTTTATACCAGCGAGATTTCGACAATCGATGAAAAGATAAATACACCAAAGACAAGGTCGCAAAATCTAAAACGATCCAACTGAGGGTCAACACAATTAAACTCAGATCAAGATGAGGAGTAATTCCTACAAACTGCGGAAAAAATGAAGCAAAGAAAATAATATCCTTAGGATTTGAAATCCCCACGATCAGTCCTTGCTTAAAGCCCCCTTGTGCTGCTTTTAACTGCAGAGATTGCTCAGTGGGCTGTGTCATCACTTCTTTTAAAATATCAAACCCAATATAAGCAATATATATACAACCCAGTATTTTAATGCCATCGAGCCAGTGCGCATTCACATTTAAAATGCCTTTTAAAATACACACCGACAGTACGATCAAAATCAGTGAAGCAAAATTCGTCCCGACAATGGTTTGAAATGCCTTTTTATAGCCGCCTTGTAAGCCTGCACTTGCGACCAACAGCATGACAGGTCCAGGCGTTGCAATCATCACGATGACTGCCACACAATATAAAAAGTACTCCGAATAATTCACGCTGAGATTCCTTCACTTATTTTTTTTACATCACGATAAATTTCATAAATAAAAAAAGAGGACTTAGTCCTCTTCATCCATGTTTTGCAATAAATGCAAGCGAATGGCATCTGCTCTTAAAAATGCCAAATCATAGCTGGCTGTGGCGAGTGCCAAAACGCGACGCTCAAATTCATCCCACAACGGTCGTACCTGTTTGTAATGTATCCCGAGTCCACTTTCATCTGTGAAATGACGGTTTTTTTCGCAGAGCTTGAGTGCGTGATACAGTTTACGGCCTTTGCTTGCATCTGGACGCAAGCGAACTCGCTTAGACAAGACAAAGCCTTCGACATGGATGATATCTGCTTGCGGCAACATCGGTATTAAAATTTGATCTAACTGTGCATCTAAACGACACCAAATGGCCGTGTGTTGCTCTGCCGTATAAGTATTCCATTTTATGACTTCATGATTAAAGCGGCGGCAACCACGACAGACTGAATCACCAAATACCGTAGAACAACGCCCTGCACATGGGGTTAACGAGGCAATTCGACGATCAGTACTCAAAACCGGCTCCATTCAATCAATATTTATGGGATAAAAACAACTCGGCATGACTATACACGCTAAAACTACTGAAATGAAGCTATGATCAAATGTGTGGTTAAAAGCCATCGCTTTACTCGCTTATTCATCCAAATCACGGTAGAATGTGCGCCTTAATTTTTATCCTGTTTATTCACTTGGAGTACTCCATGAACGCTACTGTAGAACAGCTTGCACCTGTAGAACAGCAAGCGACCTCTGGTTGGGTTGTTGCCGCACTTTATCAATTCAAAGAAGTTCAAGATCCTGCTGATCTTCAACAACGTCTTTTAGACTTGGTAAAAACCATCAACCTTTGCGGTACTCTAATTGTGGCAGGTGAAGGTATTAACGGTACGGTTGCCGGTGACCGTAAATCTGTAGATATCATCCATCAATTCCTTCTCAATGAAGGCTTCAATGCGATGGAATACAAAGAATCGCATAGCGCGGATAAACCATTCCGTAAAATGAAGATCAAACTGAAAAAAGAAATCGTGACTTTAGGTGTGGAAGTGAAACCACGTGATTTAGTCGGTCACTATCTTGATCCTAAAGAATGGAATGAACTAATTACACGTGATGACGTAATCCTAATTGATACACGTAACGACTATGAGTACAAAGCAGGTACATTTAAGGGTGCGATTGACCCGAAAACTGAGACTTTCCGTGAATTCCCTGAATACGTGAAAAAAGAGCTTGAGCAGCATAAAGATAAGAAAATTGCCATGTTCTGTACAGGCGGTATTCGCTGTGAAAAATCAACCTCACTTTTACTTCAAGAAGGCTTTAATGAGGTTTATCACCTTAAAGGCGGTATCTTAAAATATTTAGAAGAAACCCCTGCTTCCGACAGCATGTGGGAAGGTGAATGTTTCGTATTTGACGGTCGTACTGCTGTCACTCACGGTATGGAAGAAGGCGAAAATATCAAATGTCACGCATGCGGTTGGCCACTGGCTCCTGCTGAAGTTGAACTTCCGAGCTACGAACATGGCGTATCATGCAAATACTGTATCGACAAAACCACGGAACAACAAAAAGCTGGCTTCCGTATGCGTCAATCACAAATTGTGGCAGCAAAACGTAAGCGCCTCTAAGGAAAATTTGTTGTAACGATATATAAATAAAAGCCCTATTTTTAGGGCTTTTTTTACGCATTCTCAACAGTGACTTAATTTTTTTGACAAAATAACTATATCTGGTTATTTACGAGAATCAGTTCGCGCATTTATGCTTATTCTGATCAATTGATCCGAGAAAATCATTATAGATAATTGAAAAGGAAAGCATTATGCCAAAATTAATCAACTCTCCAATTGCAACCTCAAGGCGCCTTGCTTTACCCGCTCCCCGTGTAAAAGAAAGTGTAGGAGAATTAAAACACCTCCTTAACCAACAGTCGCATATTTTGATAGTCAGTATTGCTACATGCATTGGTGCAATTTTTGCCTTATTTATTGCTTATACATTGCACTTACAACCCACTCTGCTCAACATTCTTGGACTTTGTGTGATTCCATTTGCTTTATCTCTGAGCTTACGCCAAGTCTATATTCACACACTGTTAAATATGGAACATGATGATTAATTTATGCACCTTGCAACGCTACTTATTGCAACTTTGTCCTACGCTGTTCAGTACATAAAACGATTTTTAAGGCTGCTAAAGCGCCAAAAATCAAAAATAAAATCCAAACTGAACAGCGTACACTCAATACTATAAAAACTATGATCCAAGCCTTTCAATTCTTCAATCTTATATCATTCAGCATTGCTTAATGCCATCACGCATTAATACATGTTCCTTCTAATTAAGCCTACATGCTACTTAATACAAGATGAACTCAATATTTATTGTTTTTGCTTAGGTGATTTCAGGAATATCTAAAACTGAACTTTACCCACTGCGCTTTTCAACATAGGATAAATACACCTTTTCTCTGCCTTGGCTACTATGACTTTAACTGAATGGATCATTTCAATCATGGAACAATTGGGTTATCTCGGTATTGCCCTACTCATGTTCCTTGACAATGTCTTCCCCCCAATCCCCTCAGAAATCATTATGCCCTCGGCTGGCTATTCTGCCTCCCAAGGTCAACTACTGCTCATTGGTGTCATTATTTCAGGTTGTGTCGGCTCTTTACTGGCGGCTGCATTGCTATATTGGATTGGTTATAAATTTAAGCATGAATCCATCTTTCACTTCGTCGATCGCTATGGAAAGTATTTATTTATCAAATCGGCAGATGTAAAAAAATCTCTAGCATGGTTTGAGCAATACGGTCACCGCATTGTATTTTTTGGCCGGATGATTCCAGCTGTGCGTTCTCTCATTAGTATTCCTGCGGGAATGAGCCGCATGCCATTTTGGAAGTTCATGTTTTATAGTGGTTTAGGCACGATTATTTGGACCACTTTTTTAGCTTGTATGGGTTTTTATTTAGGTGAAAATCAGCAGTTAATGCAGCAAATATTTAGTAAAGTTGGCCATGTGATTATTCTGATCACAGTCATCATTATTAGTTGGATTTTGTACCGTCGACATAAACGTCGACCTCGTTAATTTTTTGTTTTGGGGCTTAAATGAAACACTATCTCCTACACTTTGCTGCTGTTTATAGCATCGCCTTGGTGCTTTTGATTACCGTATTAATTTTTGGATTAAATCTTGGTGGTATTACATTAATTCCTACATTGGTGGCATGTGCATTAATCAGCGTTGGGCATTTTGTAAAGAAAGAACAACGTGTGCCTAGCAACCATGAAAAGATCCAACTGGTTTGGGGCTCCAGTGCCGTTGCAATCATCATTGGTAGCTTTTTTGTGCTGTTCTTGGTGCTGATGAATCCCAATGCCGAAAGCATTATGAAGTCTGTGGATAATGCAGGCATTGGGCTAACTGCTGTAGTTATGCTCTGCATGGTCGCCATTCATGGCACGATATTTCATATTGCCTACGGTTGGTATGCAGACTACTGCGCTAAAAAATTATAAATTTTTTTAACTTATTCCGTTAGAATTTGAATCAATACCCTTCACTGAAACTTAAAATTGAGTGAAGAAACTTCGGGCAAGCTATACTCGCTCTTTATAAAACGAAAACATGAACATTAAATAATGAAAAAATACATCATCACATTTAGCATTGCTTATGCCCTCGCCATGGTTGCTGTCGCAGCCATCGAATCTTTCTTTGATTTACCCGGTGGTTCATCTATTACCTGTCTCATCGTGGGCGGTCTTGCTGCAGCATCTAGCTTTGTTAAAGACCATCAGCGAGTGCCAAATAAGTTAGAAAAGCGAACTTTGATTTGGAGCTGTATTTTAGCTTCGGTTCTCATCAGTGTCGTTGCTACAGTCATTTGTCTCTTAATATTCCCTGAAACCCAAGCCTTTATTCAAATGGCGCTAACGCAATTACCCGCTTGGGTCTGGCTGCTTGCTATCAGCTTTACCTTATTCATCCATTATCTCATGTTGGCTTTATCTTTTGGATGGATGGCAAAGAGCTTCTTAAAAGCCAAACGTAGTTAAGCCTTTAGACTAACTTTGAATTGAAAAGGTATAGCGCTAAAAAAAGCACCCCAAGGTGCTTTTTTTAAATTTCGTCGAAATTAATTTGGTGTGTGATACATCAAATATAATTCGTTCAAATTGGTTGGGATTTCTTCTGCAAGTTCATCCATCAACTGACCATTACGACGGAAAGATTCCATTTGTGGATCTTCTTCATCAATGCCGCTGAACACCATGATTGGCAAAGTTAAATCTACCAATTGTTCTTCAAACTCGTCGGTGAACCATGCATCTTCGTTTAGGAACATGGCATCAACGAAGCCAACACTCCAGTCACCAAGACTTGATTCAACATCGGCTTCTTCAATTTCAAATGGAAATTCAATACCATCTTCATTGGCAAGATTCTGACGAATCGATTCGAGCCATGCTTTTACTTGTGCAATAATTTCAGCAGGTACTTTTTTCTGATTGTTATCAAAAAGTTCGTCTAGCCATTTATCAAAAGCTGGGCCTACTGCAATTGCACATAAAAAACCATGAGTCGCTGCAAAATCTAGACCATGCTCGTTGTCATCGCCGTCTAAATAGTCACTCAAAAGGTCTAAATCTAAAGCACTCATTTCAAATCCAGAGTTAGAAACTTAATGCGTAAGCATAGCATTTTCAAGCGCTATGCTAAATCGCTATTTAGTCTTCTTCGTCATCAAAATCATCGTCATCGTCGATGTCGTAATCAAAATCTTTAAGCTCACGTTCAAGACGGCGCTGAGCCAGAAGGTCATCAATAAGTCGGCGCTTTTCTAACGATTCTTTCGCGCTAGTTTTTGCACTGGCCTCATCGAAATTCACATCATCATCACCGTAGTTATCATCTAGTTCAAAATCTGTAGAAGACACCAAAACTACCTCATAATGAAAAAAATTGAAGGGGTCTAGCCGCTATTTATATGGGATATAAAATATTGTCAAGTTTTATTTGTTTTTTTAACAACTAAACTTTAAAAATAGGTCTTTTTTTCTTACCAAAACCTGTGGCATGATATAATCCACCCTGCGTCCTTCATTTTTATGACAGTCAAAGATGACTCGTAAAATAATCGATGCATGGGATGAACTTGAAAACAACAATTTCAGCCCCACCTAAATTACTGAATTTAAATTTTTAATATCTCATTGGACAGCTTGATGCTGTACCGTCCTAATGGGATAAGCCAGCTATTAACAAGATTTAATGAGACGATCGTGCTAAAATGCACGGTTTTTTACTGCCACAGATTCAACGAAGAGTAAGCAAAGATGAGCGATATGACTTCCCCTACTTCTCAAGTAGCGGCTCTGATTAGCCGAGGCAAAGAGCAAGGTTACCTAACTTTCGCCGAGGTTAACGATCATCTCCCGGACTCAATCACTGAAAGTGAACAGATTGAAGACATCATTCAGATGTTGAATGACGTGGGTATTCCGGTACATGATCGTGCACCAGAAACTGACGATACAATGTTTGAAGGTGGCAGCGAAGCGACTGACGAAGTTGCTGAAGAAGAAGCCGCTGCTGTACTTGCATCTGTTGAAAATGAACCCGGTCGTACCACTGACCCTGTGCGTATGTATATGCGCGAAATGGGTACAGTTGAGCTTTTGACACGTGAAGGCGAAATTAGCATTGCAAAACGCATCGAAGAAGGTATTCGTGACGTTTTACATTCTATTGCTTATTGGCCAAATGCAGTCGAAGTTGTATTGCAAGAATATAAAGATTATGAAGCGGGTGAACGCCGTTTAGCTGATATTCTTTCTGGTTATTTAGATCCAGAATCTGACGAAGCCATCCCTGAAGTGATCGACGAAGATGATTCTGAGATCGATGAAGATGAAGCGTCAACCAACAAGCCAACTAAAGATGTCAAACTTGATGATGACGATGAAGAAGAAGAGTCTGAAGGTGATGATGATTCTGAAGGCGAATCTGGTCCAGATCCTGAAATTGCTAAAGCACGTTTCACTGAGCTTGAACAAGCATGGTTAGTCACTAAAGCTGCAATTGAAAAACATGGGCGTAACAGTAAAGAAGCTGCTGCTGCACTTGAAGCACTTGCAACTGTGTTCATGATGTTCAAATTCACACCACGTTTATTCGACATCATCTCTGATTTGATTCGTAATACCCATGACCAAATCCGTACTTCTGAACGTGAAGTTATGCGCTATGCAGTACGTCGTGGTCGTATGGACCGTACTCAATTCCGTACGTCTTTCCCAGGTCAAGAATCTAACTTTGCTTGGTTAGATGAACAAATTGCTAAAGCACCTGCAGAAATGAAAGGCTATCTTGAAAAAGTCCGCCCTGACGTTCTGGCATTCCAACAAAAAATCGCTGACATCGAGAAAGAACTTGGCTTAGATGTTAAAGGCATCAAAGACATTTCTAAACGTATGTCGATTGGTGAAGCGAAAGCTCGCCGTGCGAAAAAGGAAATGGTTGAAGCTAACTTACGTTTGGTAATTTCGATTGCGAAAAAATACACCAACCGTGGTTTGCAATTCCTCGACTTGATCCAAGAAGGTAACATTGGCTTGATGAAAGCGGTGGATAAATTCGAATATCGTCGTGGTTATAAGTTCTCGACTTATGCAACATGGTGGATTCGTCAGGCGATTACGCGTTCGATTGCCGACCAAGCACGTACCATTCGTATTCCAGTACACATGATCGAAACCATTAACAAGATCAACCGTGTATCTCGCCAACTTCTTCAAGAAATGGGTCGTGAACCTACACCAGAAGAATTAGGTGAACGTCTAGAAATGGACGAAGTGAAAGTTCGTAAAGTGCTTAAAATTGCGAAAGAACCAATTTCAATGGAAACACCAATTGGTGATGATGAAGATTCGCATCTTGGTGACTTCATTGAAGACGGTAATATCACCTCTCCTATTGACGCTGCAACGTCAGAAGGCTTAAAAGAAGCAACACGTGAAGTTCTTGAAAACTTGACTGAACGTGAAGCGAAAGTCTTGAAAATGCGTTTCGGTATCGATATGCCAACCGACCATACATTGGAAGAAGTGGGTAAGCAGTTTGACGTAACTCGTGAACGTATTCGTCAGATTGAAGCGAAAGCTTTACGTAAACTTCGCCATCCATCACGTTCAGAGCATTTGCGTTCATTCCTTGAGAATGACTAACCTATAACTAGGACAATGCAGGCTTGAATATGGAGTTTTCCGCCCCATATTATGAGCATGTAGCAAATGATTCCAAATACCTGCTCATTGCAGGTATTTTTAAATAATGAGGTGTCCCATGACTGATATGACTAATCGCGCTCCTTCACGTGAATTGCAAGAGCATCTTTGGGTCTTCCCTATGAACTACCCAATTAAATTGATTGGTAATGCAGGTGAAGAACTTCGAGTTGCTGTTGTTGATATTTTACAGAAGCACTTCCCTGAATTTGATGGTGACACAGTAAAAATACAGCCGTCACGCACAGGTAAATACCACTCTTTAACTGCTCAACTGCGCTTTGAAGAGTTGGAACAAGTTCATGCCTTATACGCTGACCTTGCAGCCTGTCCTTTAATTAAGACAGCGCTATAATTAAAAAGTCCAAAATGCGAAAGTGTTTTGGACTTTTTTTGTGAGAATAAAATAAAATGCAAAATATTGATGATGAATTCTATGAGCGAGCGGATCAACACATTCAGTTATCTAATCAGCAAATTACGGAAGAGATAGGAAAAGGGAAAGTAAGCGCCTCTATGCTTTTTGCAACATCCCGTTTTAATGCTTGGATCAGCGCATGTGGATGGGAAACAGCAGAACAGCTCGCTAATGCAAAACAAGAAACCATCGAATATTTCCTTGCTGAATATCGCAAAATGCTTGAAGAAAATTTAGATGAATACATCGAAAATTTTAAAGAATATATGTTTATCCCTCCTGAATAACGACATAATTCAACGACCAATCAATTTAACGCTGCCAAGGAAATCCTGTTGTAATGATCGCTGCAAAACCAACTTTAATCATTCGCCAATACAATCATCTGACTCCCTATGAAGATCGTTTTGTCGAAATGAAAACTTATACTGAACAGCGCGATGAAAACACACCTGATGAACTGTGGATATTGCAACATCCCGATGTATTAACTCAGGGGCAAGCTGGCAAACCTGAACATATTTTGGTGCAAAGTAACATCCCTGTGGTACAAACAGACCGTGGTGGACAAGTCACTTGGCATGGACCGGGTCAGTTGGTCGCTTATTTCATGTTTGACTTAAATCGCTTAGGCTGGAATGTTCGTACATTGGTCTCGTATGCCGAAACCATCATGATCGATTTGCTGAACAAATATGGTATTCAAGCTTATGCCAAGCCTGATGCGCCGGGTGTTTATGTCAATGAACGAAAAATTGGTTCATTGGGCTTTAAAATTCGTAAAGGTCGTTCATATCATGGTTTAGCACTGAATATTGATTGCGATTTATTTGGTTTTCATACCATCAATCCATGTGGCTATGCAGGATTGGAAATGGTACGCATACAAGATTTAGTACAGGACTACCCTAAATTTGAAAACTTATGCGTCGATATCATTGATACTTTGAAAAACAGTGGTTACTTTAAAGACGTAACAGTCAAACAACTATAAAAGACTTTGCTTTCTCAAATAAAATAATTTAGAGTAAAAGCTCTAAATTTAATAATTATAGATAAGGGATGTACACGTGATTGCAACTAAATCCGTTAAACCCGCGCTCCAGCAGGCCTATGTCAAACTCATGATGGATGTGATTGGCAGAGGTCTGGTCATGGCGAGCCAGGTCGATGAAGAAATTAAACAAGAAGTTGCTAAATTTCCAGTTAATTTTATTTTATCTATGAACGTTTTTCCTAATGGTGCTGCATTTGTCGCGCAAGTCACGGAAGACCACCAACTCAAACTCCTCACACCCGGCACTCAAAAGCCGGACTTAACCATTACGTTTAAGCATTTGAGTCATGCCTTTTTGGTCTTCTCATTTCAAGAAAGTACCGCACAAGCCTTTGCCAATGACCGCATGATCGCCGATGGTGATTTGTCTTATGCGATCCGACTGGTGCGTTGTCTCAACAAAATGGAAGCATTAATTTTACCTAAATTGGTGGCTGAATTGGCTGTCAAAGAATATCCAACACATTTAAGCCTAAAAGAAAAACTGAGCGGTGCTGCAAATATTTATTTAAAAGTAGCCCAGTCTTATTTAAAACGGAGCACATAACACATGGCTAAACCATATTACGAATTTTTCTGTCCTGTAAAAGTGATTGCTGGCCATGCTGCTTTAGAACACATCCCATTCGAACTGTCTACTTTGGGTGCTAAACGTCCCATGATCATTACCGACAAAGGCGTTCGCAGTAATCAATTACTTGCACCGATTGAAGCGGCATTTGAAAGCACCGAGACGGTGATTGGATATATTTTTGATGATGTTCCGCCAGACTCAAGTTTAGAAACCGTACGTAAAGCGGCTCAACTTTACCGCGACAACCAATGTGATGCCATTATTGCAGTCGGTGGCGGTTCAGTCATTGATACCTCTAAGGCAACCAATATCTTGGTGTCTGAAGGTGGCGATGACTTACTGAAATACTCAGGTGCGCACAACTTACCAAAACCGTTAAAACCATTTTTTGTGATTCCAACAACCTCGGGTACAGGTTCAGAAGTGACTATGGTCGCTGTGGTTTCTGACCCTGAAAAGAATGTAAAAATGGCCTTTGCATCGAATTATTTGATGCCACATGCGGCAATTCTTGACCCACGTATGACGCAAACTTTGCCACCCCATCTTACGGCGATGACAGCGATGGATGCGATGACGCATGCCATTGAAGCCTATACGTGCATGGCGGCGAACCCGATTTCAGATGCCTATGCAACTGCCGCAATCAAGAAAATCAGCAATAGCTTATTTGGTGTATTAGATAATACCAGCGATGCACATGGACGCTTAGAACTTGCACAAGCCTCTACGATGGCAGGAATTGCATTTTCAAACTCAATGGTTGGATTGGTGCATTCATTAGGCCATGCGCTAGGTGCAGTCGCTCACCTGCCCCACGGCTTATGCATGAATTTATTCTTGCCGTATGTTTTGGAATACAACAAAGAAGTGAATGGCGATAAGATTGCTGAATTGCTATTACCACTGGCTGGTCCTGATATTTATGCACAAACACCGGCCAACCTCCGCGCTGAAAAAGCCATTTCAACGCTTTTAGCCATGCGTGACCGCTTGTTTAGTTTGACCAAATTACCACGTACTTTGAGTGAAACAGGTAAAGTGACTGAAGCTCAATTAGATGAAGTGGCAGAGAAAGCACTGAATGATGGATCTATTATTTATAATCCTAAAGAAGCCAGCTTAGAAGACCTTAAAACTATTCTAAAAAAAGCTTGGTAATTGCTGAAAAATAAGCGAGTATAGCGAAAAATTAAGCCTGATGTTTTTTTAAACATCGGGCTTTTCACTTGCAGAATGCAATATCAGTTATTTTTTAATCAAACTGGCATAATTTCTGCTAAAAATAATTTCAAAGTTACTGACAAAATGTACCAATTTGGAGTAGATTGGCGCACTTTTGTTTTAAAACGTAGGGGGGATCGTTCGTCTCAAACGATCCTTAGAATATGACTGATCCTTGATCAACGATAAGAGGATAACGCCGTTGACAAATTACTCTGGGACTCAATCTGCAGCAAAACTGAAAAAAAATCTTGTGCTGTGGCATATCATCATTATTGGTCTGGCATATATTCAGCCTCTAACCTTATTTGATACTTTTGGCTTGGTATCAGACGGAAGTCAAGGACATGTCCCAACTTCTTATATTTTTGCACTTGTGGCCATTCTTTTAACATCAATCAGTTATGGACATATGATCCGCCGCTATCCATCATCGGGTTCGGCGTATACCTATGCTCAAAAATCCATTCACCCAAACGTTGGCTTCATGGTTGGCTGGTCATCTTGGCTAGATTATTTACTTTCACCTCTCGTCAACATTATCTTGGCAGATATTTATCTAAGAGCCTTATTCCCAGATGTAAATAACTGGATTTGGGTAATTGGATTGACTGTAATTATGACGGTCATCAATTTATTTGGTTCACGTTTTGTCGCTCGCTTTAACAGTACTATAGTGTTCGTACAGTTAGGGGTAATCTTCTACTTTGTTTATGAAGTTTACTTACTCCTTACCCAAGGTGTTTATGCAGATGGCACTTTAAATCCAGATAAAGCTGGACTTTGGTCACTTTCTCCTTTTTGGAATGAAATGACCACGATTGGTGCTTTAATTGGCGGTGCGACAATTTTGTGTTTTTCTTTCACAGGTTTTGACGCATTATCATCACTTGCGGAAGAAACCAAAGATGCTGAAAAAACCTTGCCTAAAGCAATTTTCTCAACCGCATTAATTGCCGGCATTATATTTATTGTCAGCACATATTTTATCCAGCTATTTTTCCCTAGCAATGCAAATTTGTATTTTAATCCATTGGATGAATCACAACCGGTAATGCTGGAAGCGCTTGGCAACACAACAATTTTAACCGCAATTACTGGTATTGCATTCAAAAATCTAGTGCTCTATTTTGCAGTTATCGCCGTTCTTGCTTCAGGTATTTCGGCACATGCGGGTGTATCACGCTTAATGTATGTCATGGGCCGTGATGGTGTGATTAACAAAAAGATTTTTGGTCATATTAGCCCTAAACTCCACACACCAACTTATAATATTTTAATTGTTGGTGTAGTTGCACTTACTGCGGGTTTCCTTGATCTTGAGCATATTGTTAACCTAATCAGCTTTGGTGCATTAACTGCATTCAGTTTTGTCAATTTTTCTGTAATTTCACGTTATGCATTACGTGATGGAAGAACTAAATCATTAAAGGAAATCATTAACTATGTGATTATTCCTACACTTGGTTTTGCCAGTGTATTCCTAATGTGGTTAGAAATTGATGAGATGGCACTTAAACTAGGACTAGCTTGGGCTGTTATTGGTGTTGGTTATTTAGCATACAAAACCAAAGGTTTTAAACACCCTGCACCGCAACATAACGAATTTGATGATAAATTCTAATCAAGTTTATCTCTAAACAAAAAAGGCGCTTAAAGCGCCTTTTTTGTTTTAAATATACCAATTAAGGTTGTATGGATTTTCTAGATTGCTGAAATTGAATTGAAATTTCTTCACACTTGTCTGGTGTATTGCCTTTTAATTCAACCGATGCTCCATCACCGTGTGACCATATACCATCTTCAACAGTCTCTAAATTTACAGCTGCTTCAAATATATGCTGTTGTTGTGGATAGAGTTTGATATCTATAGGTGTATCACATACTTGTTTTGGAAAATATGGTCTAACCTGCTCGAATAATTGCATGGTTAATGGCATATCACATTGCAAATGAATGGTGACTGGTACGCTATTGGTATTTTTTAAGATCAATTGAACATTTTGCGAATTAAGATCCGCTTGGGCAGCAGGTATTTCTACATACGTTTTTGTGTCAATCGACTGACGATCAAATGGATTGAGGAAGGCTAATTTACGTTCCACGCCATAACAAGAATCCTGCACGGAAGCTGAAAACTCTAAATATCGTGTCCCCAAGATAATTGTTCCGCGGCCATCCCCTGCATGACCGATATCAATGATTGGATCACCTGTACCTTCAATTGTAACCCCACCACTTCGAAAAAACTCTATGTCACAACCCGCTAAAACGCTGATCAAGCCACAAAGGGTTAAAGTCTTAAAGTTTAATTTTCGTATCATGTTGATAAACTCCAAAGCGAAATACACGATTTGCTTCAGGATTCCCGTCATCCATTGCGCAACGCTCCGCGGCAAGTTTTAAAAGTTGTAGTGAGTATTTCTGCCAAAGCTCTAAGCTCATTTCATGTAATTTATTAATCGATTCTTCTGTTAATTCGTCAGCACAAATGGCTTGTTCTAAGTAAGGTATTTCATCAGGATTCAATAAATTATGCAAACCCGCTTCTAAATGCGCTTGAACATTTCGCGTTAAAATTTTACGTGCTTCTAGCTGCGAAGGATCAGGAATAAAACGACGTTGTTGTAAATACACCTGCCCATCTTTTTCAGTGGCAATTTCCAAACGTACAAGTTCATTGAGAACCGAACGTGGATGGCGCTCGGTGGAGATACGTTTCACTAACATTTCAAAACTATTTTCTGACTCACTACTAAAGGGCAATGAATCCCCCCAGCCTTCTGCAAGCCACAATCCAATCACACGTGATGGCACACTAATTGGCTCCGAAACAGTCGCTTCGGTCAAATCCTTACCCTCAGAAATCACTTCTTTATAAGCAGTCACGTCTTTACGGTGTAGGCCAGAAAGTAAACTGATCGCGGAAATCGTGGGTTTTTGATCGATACGCTCTAACTCTTGTACAGCTTGTTGGAAAAAAACCGGTTTTAATGCAGCAGTAAACTCGGTATATCCCACACCTGAGCGAATCAGCCATTGGCTCAGCTCATTCATCAGCACCAATACTTGCTGTAAATTTTGATCTGCCTCATTAGTGAGAAGTTTGCTCATTGAATTGCCATGAAAATTAGACTGCATAAGTGAAATTTTCGCATTGTTTAATCTACTTCACAATTTTTATCTGATGAGATCTTGAGGATATTCAGTAAAAAAATGATTATTTACATTAAAATGCGTAAAAGAAACACTGATCGAGATATCTAAACTTTCAACACTATGCCACCAACCAATTGGGATAAATAAGGTTTCCCCAGGCTGCAAAATGCACTCGAACGGCGTCACGTTTTCTAACAATGGATAGGCTGCGAGATCAGCCTTTGCAACATCTGAAACCTGACTGAATACCCAATGATCGTTATACATATACGGCATCTGCCATGCAGGAATCAAAGTCACTTTTTTACGTCCATAGATTTGTGCCAACATATTATTGGTTAAGTCATAATGCAGTGGTGTAAATGTGCCTGCAGGGCCAAACCATAAAAAATGTCGATCTTTGATCTCTTTTTGACAATAACCTTTGGCGAAGTCACCTAGATCCTCACTTATCTTTTGCATGAACTGCTTATTTTGAGCGGCGTTATTCGCTGTTAAATAAATGTCATTGCTACGCTTAGTGGCTTTGATTTGTGCGACAAAATCTTGCATCAAAATAATGCGTTTCAGCTGTACCGATTTTTTTTCAAAATCTTGATACTGCTCACGATGCATCTGGACTTCAAGCAACTCATTTTCAAAATGCTGTGCAAAATATTCAGGACTCCATTTATGCAATGCAGGCCAATGTTGTATCCCACCTTTTAAAATGACCGGCCGCATCTGACTATAATACTGCTCTATAAATGTTTCAAAATCAGGTGTTTCAATGCAATTGATTGTGGATGGACTGTGGTCGTTCAATTGATTCAATTGGCCCATCACTTGCAATAGCCAACGCTGTTTATTCTGCTGTTGCTGTAGTTGCTTCAGTTTTTTAAAAATTACGTTATTGTTTACATGCTTTAAAAACTGAATGATCAAATGATTTGAAATATTTTTTTGCTTAATTTTTTCTAAAATTTCATCTATCTCTAAGCCCTCAAGACTGTAGTCCAAAAGTTCATTTTGCAGCTGTTCTGAAAGTTGGTCTGCATCAGAAAATAAGTATTGATCCGCCCTTGGGCTTAATCCATGTGATTGTAAAATTAGACTTATTTTCTGTACATCGCAACCATTTTCAATATTTTCATTCAACCAATTTTGCCATTCCATCGGTAAGGATTGATACCATTTTTTACTTTGCTTTAGATGTTCACTCTGGCTTTCTACATTCATTTTCACCACTCCACCCTCTTTACAAGTGAAGTATAAATGATCTATTTTAAAAATGCTAAATTTTCGCATTTTATAATTATTTAAATACCGCGAATGTTCTGAATCCGACAAAACTCATGCGGAATGACATAACAAAGTAAAGGAGAAAGTTCATGAAAATTCGTCATTTAGTCATCGTTAGCAGTCTGTCTTTAGCTTCAATACCGGTATATGCAGGTTTTGCCGATACCATGCGTGATTTAAGAAATACGCTGAATCAATTTAATGAAACATCCAAAGAAGTATCGAATACCGCAAAAGAATGGACAGGTAGTCGGGCCACGACTAACTCAAGTTATGCTGCAAATGGTTTCAGCATGGGACAGCAACTCCGACCTAAAATTAATAATCTACCGCTTTATCAAACTGCCGATAAATCGAGCCAAGTCATTAATAAACTGTCAAAAAATGCAGATATTATTTTTGCGGGAAACATGACTAAAACAGGTTTGATCGAAGTCACTACAGAACATGGCAATGGCTGGATTGAGTCACACCTTGTTCAATAAATCTAGATTTTAAAAGTTTATACAACTGCATCAGCCGTACATAACAACTTCACTCTATTGAGCACTAGTCATGAATAATAATCACAAAATCAGCATTATCGCTGCTGTATTTACGACATTGGTGGGCTGTGGTGGATCAAGCTCCAATGATGGTGGCGCGACACCTACACCTACACCTACACCTACACCTACACCTACACCTACACCTACACCTACACCTACACCTACACCTACACCTACACCTACACCTACACCTACACCTACACCTACACCTACACCTACACCAACGCCAACGCCAACGCCAACGCCAACAACTGTAGCGGATAAATTCACAGGTGAATGGATTCAAGGGAACTCTGCCCTCGGTAACAGTAATTGCGATTTACCACAAATTTCAATTCATAAAACCAGTGAAAATTCAATCAGTGCACTGAACGAAGAACTTAAATATGCGGTACACAATAGTTCAAGCAAAACCTGCAGCGGCGAATTTATTTCCAAACGCTATCAATTACTTCATGACATGGTTATAAGTGAAATACAGCCGGCTGCAACACTAAATAACTTTGAATATCATGCGATTAAGTTTCAACCAGTCAGGGGTGGAGCGACGAGCAACCGTGTCTTAACTTTTTTAAATAATAAGTCTTTCTGCGTGATTAACGCGACGATTTCAAATCCAAGCTATATCATCATGCAACGCGGACTAATTACCGACCCACTCAAGGACAGCCGTTGCTATACAAAAAACGCCAATGAATTCTTCACCAATTTAAAACCGAAAACCAAAATCACAACTGCAGACTTCAAGACTGAGAGCTTTATTAATACCACCGACACTGTGAACTTCTTGGCTCAGCTCAATACAATGGGACAAAGTGGTTATAAGTTAATTGGCTATGATTCTAAAACTTTGGACAATGGCAATGTTAATAGCTACATGAAACTTGCCAATGAAAATACGCGTTTCAATCATATTGTGGCAGATCGTACAGCACCCTCTACCGCTGACATTTATTTTACATGGCGTAATCAGTTAAACGAAAAAGGCAAATCAGGCTATCAATACCTGCATAGCGTCAGACCAACCAATGCCCTGAATTTCAAAGATTATTTTATTAAGAAGGAAAATGATACCGCAACATACACCTATGACAGCGGCTATGCTTCCCCACTCGTAGACCCTGTGCAGCTAGAAACAATGCTCAATACACTGGGTGCTCAAGGCTGCCGTATTATTCAATTCAAAAGCTATTTCACTGGTTTACGTCCTGAAATTCTAAACGGCAATCAAAACAGTCCTAAAGTTGCAACCTGTATAAATAGCAGCGCACACCATGGCACTTACAGCTATCGCTATAAAACTTACCCAACCGGCAGCAATAGTGTAGAGCGCAGCTTAAAATTACAGGAGTTGATTGATGAGCAGGCTAAAGACGGTTACCGCTTAGTCAGCCGTGCTTTAGATATGAGTTCAACCACCAAAAACGGCATGCTGTTTATGAAAGACAGTGAAAACACTAATGTCGGTGAGTTTAAAGTCTTTAGTGAAACTGTCTTTGCAACGTCGACATTTAACGACGTCTTACTGAAACGTCTTCAGCAGCAAGGTCAACTCGGTTGGTTATACACCAGTGGTCAACTACTGTTTGCAAACAATCCAAAACATCTACAAACAGAACTGAGTGACTTTAATTTAATTGATTAATTCACGAGGTAATTTGAGCTTTTCCATGTCCTTGATGTCTGGGCATCAAGGACATTAATTATTGAGATGGATCAAAGCAGTCATACACACCGATTATTTTAGGCGGCAGTTAAAACCCATCTTGGTATCTACGATATTTTTTTCATACCCTAAACTTTGAATAAATTGATTTCGATCTGCTACTAGCTGTTGATCAGCGACACTAAGACGGGCTTTATTTTTTTGAGCCAAGCTGTATGTTTCATTGACTAAGCCTTGATATAGTCCACATACTTCCTGACGCTTAGCTTTTTTCAATTGGCGACCACCATACCAAGAACGCTCAAAATCGTCGGCTTTTAGTGTTTTTCCCCATTCCTCAATACGCTGATTTTGTCTTTGCTGCATTTCCAGCATGCCCTGTTGTACTTCAGCCTTAGTAAAAGGCTTAATCACCTCAGCCTTCGGTACAACTGGAACATTTTCTGTAGTTGCAGTGACGGTGACTGGTGTCTGTTCCGTTGTGGTCGATACGGTTGGATTAGCCCAACTCATTGATGAAATGAATCCGGTCGCAAATACGACACCAAAAGCTTTTAAATTTATAGATTTCAAGTTTTAAGTACCCGTTTTAGTTCTTCACAGTGTTCTTATACACATTTTTATATTGATGCTGAAGTTTTTAAGCCCTTATTTTACAAAACTTCATTGCTGTAAATGGTTCACTGTGTTCACTCCCAATAAAAAAGCCGCTCGATAGAGCGGCTTTTTGAACAGATCACACTTAGACCAATTCTTTAAAGTCTTGCTGACGCCAAGCTTCATATAAAATCACAGCAGTAGCATTAGACAAGTTTAAACTACGCGAATTTGGTGCCATCGGCAGGCGAATCCAATGTTCTTTCGGGAACATCATACGGACATCTTCTGGCAAACCACGTGTTTCTGGCCCCATCAACAATGCTACAGGGCGATTTAGATTAGAGGTATGCGGTGTTTCAAATCCTTTGGTGGTTAATGGATAAATGGCATCCATCTCAATACCTTGCGCTTTTAAGCCCGCAAGGCATTCTTCAAAGTTTTCCCACACTTTCATGTGCGCCCATTCATGATAATCCAAACCGGCGCGGCGAAGTTTTTTATCATCCAGCTCAAAGCCTAATGGCTTGACCAAATGCAACTGCGCTCCAGTATTGGCACATAAACGAATGATATTCCCTGTATTTGCAGGAATTTCTGGCTCGTATAAAACAACATGGATCACAGTTTTTTTCTCTACTCTTTAGTTAAATAATGGCTTAAAACTCAGGCTATAGTTACAAAGCTAAAGCATAAGTTTAGATGATACTACAAGCGCTTGCTTATCTACGTTGCTTAGCTTTCGCTTTACACGAGGACAATCCACTTACTCATATCCTTTGTACTTAGCTTTCGCCTTGCAATTGGACAATACAATAACTTGCTTATCCTCTTTGCTCAGGCATAGCCTTCGCCTTGCACGTGGACAATTCAGCAGCCTGCTTATCCTCTTTGCTCAGACATAGCCTTCGCCTTGCATTTGGACAATTGAGCAGCTTGCTTATCCTCTTTGCTCAGGCATAGCCTTCGCCTTGCGCTCGGGCAACGCGTTGCTTATCCTCGCTCATGCCATTGAAGTTGTTCACGCAGACTCACCACATCACCAATAATGGTCAATGTAGGTGCCTGAATTTGGTATTCACTGACTTTAGATGCAATATCTGCCAATGTCCCAACCACGACTTTTTGTTCAGGTGTCGTCCCTTTAGAAACCAATGCGACAGGCATGTCTGAACGCTGCCCATGCGCGATGAGTTTCTCACAAATTTTTTCTAGACCGACCAAGCCCATATACAGCACAAGCGTTTGATTTTGATAAACCAACTCATTCCAAGGCAGCTCAGGCGAACCTTCTTTCAGATGGCCTGTCAGGAAGCGTACACTTTGCGCATAATCACGATGCGTTAAAGGAATCCCTGCATAAGCCGAACAACCAGATGCAGCAGTAATCCCTGGAACGACTTGGAAGGCAACGCCTGCCGCAAAAAGTTCTTGAATTTCTTCACCGCCGCGGCCAAAGATGAATGGATCTCCGCCTTTTAAACGGCAGACACGTTTGCCTTCACTTGCATATTTCACCAGTAAGGCATTGATGCCTTCTTGCGGAACAGCATGATTAGATCGTGCTTTACCTACGTAAATTTTTTCAGCGTCACGGCGGCAGAGGTCCATAATCGGCTGAGAAACCAAACGGTCATAGATCACCACATCCGCTTGCTGCATTAAACGCAGGGCTTTTAAGGTCAGCAGTTCAGGATCACCCGGCCCTGCACCCACCAAATACACCTCGCCTTTCGGCTGTTTCCATTCCAATATGGCCTGTTCAATCAAACGATTGGCTTCGGTCAAATTGTCATTAAATACCTGCTCTTTGAGCGGACTTGCATACAAGTCTTCCCAAAAAATACGGCGTTCATCTGGATTGACGATTTTGGATTTAACGGCTGCGCGCCACTTACCTGAGAACTCAGCCAGTTTGCCCATGCCATGCGGTATTGAGCTTTCTAACTGGGTGCGTATTTGACGCGAGAGTACTGGCGATGTGCCATTGGATGCTACGGAGATGACCAGCGGAGAACGGTTAATAATCGCAGGAACCATAAAACGGCAATGCGGCGGATCATCAACACTATTGACCAAGACATTTTCAGCTTCGCAGGCTTCAAATACCGCCTGATTGACCGCTTTGTCATTGGTTGCTGCAATCACTAAACGAAACTGACGCAGCGCAATGGCATTTTCTTGATAAACCGATTCGTGATAAATCGAGTTGAGATATTGACCTTGGGTTTTATTAACCAAGCTCAATAAATCATCTTCAATTTCAGGTGAGCAAACTGTCAGCTGAGCGCCCGCTTTTGCAAGCAGCACAGCCTTTCGATATGCAATTCGACCACCACCAACAATCAGACAAGGTTGCTGCTGCAACTTCAAAGAGATTGGAAAGATATCCACACACGACCTCAATAGTTTAAATCTGATTGTCTTAAGCAATTTTTGTGCACAAATGTATGCACTTTATCGACTATTAATCGATAAATTCAGCACCGCCCATATATGGACGAAGTACTGCTGGAATTTCAATTGAACCGTCTGCACGTTGATAGTTTTCCATCACGGCAAGTAAAGTACGGCCAACGGCCAAACCTGAGCCATTCAGCGTGTGCACAAACTCAGTTTTCTTTTGGTCAGCACGGTAACGTGCTTTCATGCGACGTGCTTGGAAGTCACCCATGCATGAGCAAGATGAAATTTCACGGTAGGTATTTTGACTTGGTACCCAAACTTCTAAATCATACGTTTTGATTGCGCCAAAGCCCATGTCGCCGCCACACAGAACGACTTTACGGTATGGTAAGCCTAATGCTTGAAGAATACCTTCGGCATGACCCGTTAATTCTTCCAACGCATCCATCGAAGTTTCAGGTTTTACAATCTGAACCATTTCTACTTTGTCAAATTGGTGTTGACGGATCAAACCACGTGTATCACGGCCATACGAACCCGCTTCACTACGGAAACATGGCGTATGCGCTGCATATTTTAATGGCAAACGTTCTGGATCAATGATTTCATCACGCACGAAGTTGGTTACAGGCACTTCTGCAGTCGGGATCAGGTAGTATTCTTTTTCGCCTTGAAGTTTGAATAAATCTTCTTCAAATTTAGGCAATTGGCCTGTACCACGTAAAGAATCTGCATTAACTAAATAAGGTACATACGCTTCTGTATAGCCATTTTCCAAGGTATGTGTATTTAACATAAATTGGGTAATTGCACGCTGTAAACGCGCCAATGGGCCTTTGAGTACGCTAAAACGAGTACCTGTCAATTTGGTTGCGGTTTCAAATTCTAAACCGCCCATCATTTCACCCAAGTCAGTATGGTCTTTGATCTCAAAATCAAACTGACGTGGTGTACCCCATTTTAAAACTTCAACATTGTCGTTTTCGTCTTTACCTTCTGGCACAGACTCATGAGGTAAATTTGGAATCGATAAAGATTTGGCTTCAAGTTCAGCCTGAAGCTCAAAAAGTGCAACTTCTGCGGCTTTAATTTCATCACCAATAGCAGACATACGTGCCATGATTTCAGATGCATCACCGCCAGCTTTTTTAATTTGACCAACTTGTTTTGCACCAGCATTACGTTCAGCTTGTAACGACTCAGTTTTAGACTGAATTTCCTTACGGCGAGCTTCAAGGTCTGCCCACTCTGCTACGTTGAGTTGAACACCACGTTTTGCTAAGGCTAAGTTTACAGCCTCAATATTATTTCTGAGTAATTTCGGGTCGATCATAGCCAATCTTAAGTAAAGAAAAAAACTGGCTATAGTGTAAGCTCTTAACACTCAAAAATACAGTGACCGAGCTTACAGCTGCCCCTTATTAGACCAATAATCTTGCTGCAAATTGTCTTATTTGGTGTCGTAATTTGGCAAACTTGGTAAATATTCAGGTTTAAATAGCCCTTTAGCCATAAAATATGGAAGTTTTAGCTCAGGCATGCCCTCTGCGTAGCTCGCCAATTCATACAGCGGATAAGCAAATACGATCCCGTTCGCGCCATAATAAAAATTATCGCTTAACTGAAGTTTTGAACGTTCAATATCATGACTATCTAACCACATATAGTTGGCATCAAAAAGTGCGCTAATCACTTTCGCATCTGCACCTTTGACCAAGACATCTTGTAAAGCCAAACGTTTTTTGGCTTTTAAATCAAAATTGACATATTCAACATGAGACATGCCATGAGCAGCATGCGCTGCGTAGGTATAGCTTTCGATTGCAAAAGTTGCGATATATCCCCACTGACTAATATATCGAACAGAAGTGGTACTTTGACTTAGGCCTGCATCCGTCTTGTCTGATAAATCGATTTTTTGATTCGGCTCAGTTGAAAATGCAATTGGATCTGCCTTTTTAATTCGGTCTGTAAAATATTGATTGATCCAATCAACATTGGTTTCAACCGTTTGGATCGTATATTGGGTACAGCCTTCCGCATCGCAAGCCTGTGCTTTTGGTAATTGCATCGCAACTGATTTAGATTGAATAAGTGGAATCGCATCAGCGACGACTGCTGGCTTCTGTTCCGTTGTTTCACCTTCAACAGGTTCATTTCGAGGATGGCAGGCCGTTAATGACCCGATTAAAACCACAGCTGAAACAGCCCAAGCTATATTATTCATATGATTTTTTTTCATCCCAAAATTCCCTATAGCAACAGTCAAAACCACAAGTCACTTCATTTAAGCAAACTGTGAATATCAGCATACTACTAAATTTCTCTTATATTCAGCTTGCTGGCTTTACATTTCTCCATAAAAAAGCAGACGGATGTCTGCTTTTTTTCGTTCATGACAATTATTGATCAATAATGTCCGTACCTTTTGGAGGTACAAAATTAAAGGTTGATGCTGGAATAGACGCATTCACCTTCACATTCTTGAAACGTACATGCGTTGTTTGACCTAGTGAGTCTTGGAGAATCATTAAAGTCGGCGCATTTTTCGCACCAAAACTAATAGTTAAGCTTTGAAACACACCATCATCACTTTTTGGATATAAAGTGTAATAAGTTTTGGTCTTATTCGGCTGTGTAATACGATAAGACTTCATGATTTGAGCCGTATTACCCGACAATAATAATGCAGGCGTATTCGCAACTTGGTCATCTAAGCTTTGGCGTACCGCTTGTTGTAGGTCTGGGTCATAAATCCAAACTGTTTTACCTGTAGTCGCAATGGTTTGCTTAGATGGGCTGGTTGTTTCCCAATAGAATTTACCCGGACGCTGAACTTTCATGACCCCAGTAAAAGTCTGGTTCATATGCTGCGCACTTAAACCTTTCTTTTGAGTAGCTTTCGGGTTGGTCACTTTTGTAGTTTGCTGAAAGTTAGCAGTAAAACTTTTAATACCCGATAATTGTTTCACCAAATTGGCAGTTGCCTGCTGCTCCGACGCTGCAACTGGTGCCGCGAATACTGTCGTACTCATAACCGGTGCCAGTGTCGCTGCACCTAATGCCATAGCACAGATGGTTTTACGAAGCATTTTCATAGATTCACCTTTTATATTTGCATCAACGCAATTTGTTAGATGGCTCCATCTTAAACCACTTTCATTGACTAAATTTAGAGAAAATAAGAAGTTTTGTATGGTTATTAATGCAAATTGCTGTTTTTTATTCATCATGATGGAGAAATATAAAGTAAAAAGGCACTTGATTTGACTCAAATGCCTTTCAAATAATTAAACCATGATTTAGCAATTTCAACATTCCAATTTTCAGTTATTTCCATTGCCACCCAATAGCAGCTCCTGCACCAAAGTCACTTTCAGAGTTGCTGGTTACCCCAATTTTATACACATATTTTTTGTTTTCAGTGACACCACTGAAGCCAAGAGCATAGCCTTGTGAACCTTCCCAAGTCCCCATACCTACACTGAACATGTTTTATCCAGCATCTGTCGGTTGCGGTAAGGAGGCGATTGCAATACTTGAAGCAACAGCACCATAAACATTATCTTTAAATTTATTGAAATTATGGTTCAATTCATTCACACGTTGGTTGGTATAACTATTGGCTTGATTGAGTACATTTGCCCCATGCTGATCTGTATATGCTTTTGAACTATTTAGCACTTCTAGATCTGCTTGACGCATTTGTTTCACATTCACCGCATCGGTGTCTGCCGTACCAGCTGCCACATGGATAATTTGCCGCTCTGCACCAGCCGAGCCAACGGAAACCGTATTATTGCGATTAGAGCTTGAACCATTGCCTAGTACAACAGCATTATTTGCCGATGTGTTGATCTTGTTACCAACCACATAGGTATTATTACCTGTGACTGTGTTATTTGAACCTACAGCACCAGATCCATCACCACTGACTGTATTGTTTACACCGAGGGCAGTAGACTGATTGCCATCAGCTTTATTACCTGCACCAACTGCAATCGCATCTTGTCCATTCGCAGTTGGTTTAGGTGCGGTATTAGCAACGTTTGATTGTATTTTAATGTACGGATCTGTTCCTTTTAAGCTCAATAACCAGTTCACTTCAGTACCTACAAATCCATTTTTTATCGCTAGTTCATATGCACTGAAACCATTTTCACCAGCTAGCCCTTGTGCGCCAACTGCACCACGTAGACTTTCTAGCCATTGGTCTTCATTGCCTTCATAACCATTGCTCACCGCAACTTGATAAGCACTTGCACCATCTAGACCATTGCTGCCATTCAGACCGTTCAAACCATCCTTACCATCGATGCCGTCTCGGCCATTGAGTCCATCTTTACCAGTAGCGCCTGTTGCTCCTGTAGCGCCTGTTGCTCCTGTATCGCCTTTTTCACCAGCAGGACCTTGAGGACCTATTGGCCCTTCTGGGCCAGGAATTCCACTATTGCAACGATTACAAGTATGCTCAGGTATAACGAGCCATTCCACCAGCCCATGCAATTGAACCTATAGAAAGTAAAATACTCACAGCAAGTAATTTTGGTACAGCTTTAATATCGATTGAAGTTGTTTCACCAAGTCCTAGTGTCTTTTCAAATGCAATTTGTTGGCTTTTATCAGGACAATTCCTTTTCTGATAGTCAGCATTGATAAAAACTGTATTCAATATTTTATTCATGTCCTTATCCTTTTTTTGTATTTGTACTCCTCTATTACGCTCTTTATATTTTGCGACTTAAATCACTATTTATGATGATTTATTGCTTCATACATCGTTTGTAACAATCTAAAAAAATACCTCACATATTCTTCGGACGAAAAAAAAACCCGCAAAAATGCGGGTTTTTTTCTATTAAAACTTACGCTTCAACAGATACGTAGCGACGACCGAATTGGCCTTTCACTTCGAATTTTACAACGCCGTCAGCAGTTGCAAATAAAGTATGGTCACGGCCCATACCTACATTTACACCAGCGTGGAATTCAGTACCACGTTGACGAACGATGATGTTACCAGCAGTCACAGATTGACCGCCGTAGATTTTAACACCCAACATTTTTGGGTTCGAGTCACGACCGTTTTTAGTCGAACCACCGGCTTTTTTAGTTGCCATGTCTACTTACTCCTCGTAATTAGCCTGAAATAGCTGTAATTTTCAACTCAGTGAACCATTGACGGTGACCTTGTTGTTTACGATAGTGTTTACGACGACGCATTTTGATGATGCGGATTTTGTCGTGACGACCATGGCTAACTACTTCAGCAGTTACTTTAGCGCCAGCTACTACTGGTGCACCAATTTGAATGCTGTCACCGTTAACAAGCATCAACACGTCATCAAAAGTAACAGTTGAGCCAGTTTCAGCTTTCAATAATTCTACTTTAAGGGTTTCACCCTCAACTACACGGTGTTGTTTACCACCGCTTTGGATTACTGCGTACATTTAAGTACTCCAAACATGCCCGTGTTGTCGTGCCGGTAAAGGGATATACCGATCTTAAAACGATCGTCACTGGGGTTTTGCAAAGGCAAAGATTTTAAGGGATAACCCGAAAAACAACAAGTCATTTCCGTAAAATATTAGATGAGTATGCGTTTATTATATAAACAGCGTCATTAAAACCATTAAAATGAATGCTCTATTTCACTTATCATGCTTTTGGCAAGGTTTGACATAGATTTTTAGCAACAATTCGCTAATATACTCTGGACTGACATCAACAACATGCTGTTCAAACAACATGCTAAAGATAAAAGTCTGTTAAAAAATAAGTACAATACTTCCGCTTGATGAAAAAAATCACTTAAGATTAAGTCAATTGAGTAAGTTCTTATCTGTTATTCATATAACAAATTGCTACACTACGTCTGTAATTCAAAAATTATTGAGGTTTCTCTTCATATGACCATCGACTTTAAGCAAGATATTCTCGCGCCTGTTGCCACTGACTTTGCTGCGATGGACAAATTTATTAATGAAGGGATCACGTCTAAAGTTGCCTTGGTCATGGCAGTCAGTAAACATGTGGTTGAAGCAGGCGGTAAACGCATGCGTCCAATTATGTGTTTACTTGCAGCAAAAGCTTGTGGTGCGGAAGATCTAGAAAAACACCGTAAACTTGCAGCAATTATAGAAATGCTACATACCGCAACCTTGGTTCATGACGACGTAGTTGATGAATCGGGATTACGCCGTGGTCGCCCAACCGCAAATGCGACATGGAATAATCAAACTGCCGTACTTGTGGGTGATTTTTTGATTTCTCGCGCTTTTGATTTATTGGTGGATCTAGACAGCAAAGTATTACTCAAAGACTTTTCAACAGGTACCTGTGAAATTGCTGAAGGTGAAGTTTTACAACTTCAATCACAGCACCAACCCGAAACCACAGAACAAACTTATTTAGATATTATTCACGGTAAAACTTCGCGTTTATTTGAGCTCGCTACCGAAGGTGCAGCGATTCTGACTGGTACACCAGAGTACCGTGAACCGCTTAGAAAATTTGCCGGACACTTTGGAAATGCCTTTCAAATTATTGACGATATTTTAGATTACACCTCAGATGCTGAAACATTAGGTAAAAATATTGGTGATGATTTGATGGAAGGTAAACCAACTTTACCTTTAATCTCTGCCTTAAAGAATACCACTGGCGAAGAACATGACATTATTCGCCGCAGTATTGCCACAGGTGGTACGGCAGATTTAGAGCGTGTTATTCAGATTGTACAAAGCTCTGGAGCACTTGATTATTGTAGCCAACGAGCGACTGAAGAAACTGAGGCAGCACTAGCCGCTTTAGCAGCGCTACCAGATACTGAATATCGTCAAGCTTTAATCAACCTCGCAAACTTGGCATTACACCGAATTCAATAATTAACAATATTCATCGTAATCCCCCTTGCCTATGCATATAAAACTCAATGATATCTTTTTGACCATGCAGCAACAGCTCGATACCCCTCGGGCTGTGCTGAATGAAAACTTGCTGATCGAATTGGTCAACCGAATTCGACCAGAAGATACAAAAAATACTGACGAAATTAAGAAAAAATTTCAGGCTTTCATCCAAGCTTTACTCATCACGCCAGATGCAGCCTCTACCCTACAAAGCTTTGTTCTAAAACTCATTAGCCGATATAAACAAACCAGTTTATATGCGGACACGGGTATTTTGTCTCTCGATGGTTTTTGGGGACAACTGTTCCAACGTCTTGGCGCACATTTTCTACCCCTGATCAATGACGAAACTCAACTACAAGATTTAGTCCGTCGAGTTTTTTATCGTCATAGCGACAAATATTGGCTAGACAGTATTGATGATCAGCAATGGATGCAGCTCTTTCGATTGTTTAACCAAGGTCATAGCAATCAGGAAGAAAAAAAGAAAATTCGCCGTGAATTAATTAAGGCCATTACCGTTTTGTCTTATCGGGTGAGTGGTATTGGCTTATATCCTGAATTTATTAATGCACAACCTGAACTGACCGAATATGAATCACCTTTTTTGGTGCAAAACCGCGAAATAAACGATTTTATTCAGCAGTATAAAAAGCTCCATCAAAGTGCTGAAGAAATGAGTGCTGTGCTACCGCCAGATGCTTCTCAAGCGTTGGTAATGCTGGAACAATGTCGTGATGTGGTGCTGAAGATTCGGCGTGCGACCAAACGAATTGGCGTAAGTGTCAGCCTGACTTACTTATTGTCGCTTTTAGAACAGTGTTTAGATCGCTTAGAAATCTTACTCAACCTGATTGTTGAAGAAGATGATGTCCGCTATGTGTCTATGGGTAGTTTACTCAGTGATGTGACGTCAGCGATTTATAGCGAGCGCAGTGTGCGCGATTTGCTCGCCACCAATAGTGAATTGGTTGCCCTACAAGTCACCGAAAACGCAAGTAAAACTGGCGAACACTATGTAAGTACGGACAAACAAGGCTTTATGAGCATGTACCGATCTGCGGCAGGTGCCGGTGTGATCATTGCATGTATGGCAACTTTAAAAGTGCTGATGGCCCGTGTCAGCATGGCACCGCTCATGCAAGCCATTTCATATAGTCTGAACTACTCTTTCGGCTTTATGCTGATTCATGTCTTACATTTTACTGTTGCCACTAAACAGCCTGCGATGACAGCTGCCGCCCTTGCCTCGACGGTTCAGCATCGTAAAGGCTCGAAAATGGCGCAGATTGCCGAGCTTGCCGCGCTAATTATTAACATCATTCGAACCCAGTTTATTGCAATCTTAGGCAACATCAGTATTGCGATTCCAGTTGCAGCATTGATCGCATTAAGTTGGGACATGGCTTTACATGAGCCATTAATGAATCATGCAAAAGCAGCTAAAACCTTACACGACCTCAATCCATTTACCTCACTGGCTGTGCCACATGCTGCGATAGCTGGGGTATGTTTGTTTTTATCAGGTTTGCTTGCTGGGTACTTTGACAACATGGCGATCTATCGCAAAGTTGGACCTCGGATTCAAGCACATCCAAAGTTAAAACGCATCATGGGTCAAGAGAGACTGGATAAGCTTGCCGCTTACATTGAGCGAAACTTAGGTGCTTTAGCAGGTAACTTCTTATTCGGGATCATGCTGGGCAGTATGGGAACGATTGGATTTATTTTTGGTTTACCTTTAGATATTCGCCATATCGCCTTCGCATCGGCCAACTTCATTCAAGGCCTCATCAATATTAATGGTTCACCAGACATTGGCTTAATCATTGTGTCATTCTTAGGGGTTATTCTGATCGGTCTGACTAACTTATTCGTCAGTTTCACGTTAACCATTATTGTGGCACTACGGGCACGTCGCGTAAGATTTGAACAATGGAAACCACTGGCTAAACTGGTGATGACTCATTTTCTAACGCGACCAAGTGATTTTTTCTGGCCACCGAAAACCCCACTTGAAGTTGAAGATGGCACACAAGCCAGCAAGAACAATCATTAGCAGATTTGTGTTTTATTTTAGTAAGATGTAAATGAACACAAAAAATAAAATCAGTATGATTTACACAGACTTGAAATAAAGTGTACTGATGAGTACACTTTAGTCCATTAATTAACCGAGCTCAAACCGGTTAAAATGACAAGGAATATAATATGCCACGAACGCTACTGTTTGTTGGTTTTTTTGCATTAATTATCAGTGTGTTGTCGCTTTATTCTAGCTATTTAAATCTATTAGATTTAAGTATCGTGGAATGGATGAGTCAGCACCGTATTGCTGTTTTTAATCAAATTGCCATCGGACTTTCCGCGCTAGGCGGCATGCCTTTTGTATTATTTTTCACCACGCTATGGTGTTTACACTTTGCGTGGTATAAAAAATACACAGAGATTGTTTTTATCAGTATAGGGATCTTTGGAAGTATCGGCCTTGCATGGTTGCTTAAATTTACGTTCACCAGACCGCGTCCCCCAGAAATGTACCATCTTGTAGCGTCTTACGGGAGTTCATTCCCAAGCGCACACAGTTGTTATGCTGCATCGCTTGCGTGTCTGATGATCTTGATTTGCCGACAACATGCTCAACATCGTTTGATCACCATTTTGGCATTGTTATGGATGCTGTGTATGGGTGTTTCGCGAGTATATGTTGGGGTTCATTTTCCGACAGATGTCTTATCCGGTTGGAGCATAAGTTTTATTTGGATCGCGCTACTTTATTTGAGTTACATCAAAATCAGTAAAGCGTAAACAAATGAATAATTTAGATAAATATCTAATTGAGGTGGAACAATGATGTCTGCAAAGCTTTGGGCTCCCGCCCTGACTGCTTGCGCATTGGTAACAAGTATTGCACTTGTTGGTTGTAGCAAAGATCCTAAAGATGCACAGCAAGCTGCTGCTGCACAGCAAATGCCACCAACTGAAGTCGGTGTCATTGTTGCCCAACCGCAAAGCGTTGAACAATCTGTTGAACTTTCCGGCCGTACATCTGCCTATGAAATTTCAGAAGTACGTCCACAAACCAGTGGTGTAGTACTGAAACGTCTATTTGCAGAAGGCAGTTATGTTCGCGAAGGACAAGCCTTGTACGAGATCGACTCGCGTACAAACCGTGCTTCAGCTGACAGTGCTCGTGCTGCTTTAACACGTCAACAAGCAAACCTAAACGTGTTACGTGTTAAAGAAGGTCGTTACCGTCAGCTTGTTGGCTCAAATGCGATTTCTAAACAAGAATACGACGATATTGTTGCTCAAGTTAAACTGGCTGAAGCAGATGTTGCTGCATCTCAGGCAGAACTTAAAAATGCAGAAATTAACTTAGGTTACTCAACTGTACGTGCGCCAATTTCAGGTCAAACCAACCGTTCAACAGTGACAGCGGGTGCTTTAGTTACTGCATCTCAGGCTGATCCATTAGTCACAATTCAACGTCTTGATCCAATGTACGTTGACATTAACCAATCAAGTGCTGAACTTCTTCGCTTACGTCAACAATTAAGCAAAGGCAACTTAGACAGTAGTAATAACACCAAAGTGAAATTACGTCTTGAAGATGGTAGCGAATACCCAATTGAAGGTCGTCTTGCATTTTCTGATGCGAGTGTGAACCCAGATACAGGTACGGTTACACTTCGTGCTGTTTTTTCTAACCCGAATCATTTATTACTTCCGGGTATGTTTGCCAATGCTCGCATCGTTCAAGGTGTGATTCCAAATGCTTACCTGATTCCACAAGCTGCCATTACGCGTACCCCTACAGGTCAAGCGATTGCAATGATTGTGAATGCAAAAGGTGCTGTTGAATCTCGTCCTGTAACCACTGTTGGTACTCAAGGTTCGAATTGGATCGTTACTCAAGGCTTAAACACTGGCGATAAAGTGATTGTTGACGGTATTGCGAAAGTTAAGCCAGAGCAACAAGTTGTAGCCAAACCGTATCAACCTCAGGCTGCTGCACCTCAAGGTGCGCAACAACCTGCTGCAGCAAAGCCAAACGCTAAAGCCGCAGAACAAGCAGCGCCTAAAACTGAACAAAAAGCTACTTCAAACGCATAGGGAGTAGACTGAATGGCTCAATTCTTTATTCATCGCCCCATTTTTGCGTGGGTGATTGCATTGGTGATTATGTTGGCGGGTGTACTCACGCTATCTAATATGCCAATTGCACAGTATCCGACCATTGCGCCGCCAACGGTTTCAATCTCTGCGACTTACCCTGGTGCGTCTGCAGAAACAGTTGAAAACACCGTAACCCAAATCATTGAACAACAAATGAATGGTTTGGATGGCTTACGTTATATTTCGTCAAACAGTGCGGGTAACGGTCAAGCATCTATTACATTGAACTTTGAACAAGGGATCGATCCAGATATCGCCCAAGTTCAAGTCCAAAACAAACTCCAGTCTGCGACAGCGCTATTACCTGAAGACGTACAACGTCAAGGTGTAAAAGTCACCAAATCTGGCGCAAGCTTCCTACAAGTTGTAGCATTCCACTCACCGTCGGGTAAATTGACTGCGGACGACATTAAGGACTATGTAAACTCGAATATTTCTGAACCTCTCAGCCGTGTGGCAGGTGTAGGTGAAGTCCAAGTATTCGGTGGTTCTTATGCGATGCGTATTTGGCTAGATCCAGCCAAAATGGCAAACCTGAAAGTTACACCGAGTGATGTGGCTGCGGCTATCCGTACACAGAATGCTCAGGTTGCTGTTGGTCAGTTAGGTGGTGCGCCTGCAACTGAAGGTCAAGTACTGAACGCGACAGTTACAGCACAAAGTTTGTTGCAAACACCAGAGCAGTTTAAAAACATTTTCCTGCGTAACAGTAGTGATGGTGCTCAGGTACGTTTAGGTGATGTTGCACGTGTTGAATTAGGTGCTGACAACTATCAGTTCGACTCTAAGTTCAACAACAAACCTGCTGGTGGTGTAGCGATCAAACTAGCAACTGGTGCAAACGCATTAGATACAGCCGAAGCTGTTGAAGCACGTTTAAAAGAACTACGTCCAAACTACCCTGAAGGTTTAGAAGACACGCTTGCATTTGATACGACTCCATTCATTAAGTTATCGATTGAAAGTGTTGTACATACCCTTGTAGAAGCCGTGATTCTCGTATTCTTTGTGATGTTCTTGTTCTTACAGAACTGGCGCGCAACGATTATTCCGACATTGGCTGTACCTGTAGTGGTATTGGGTACTTTTGCTGTCATTAACATGTTTGGTTTCTCGATCAACACACTCACCATGTTCGCGATGGTACTGGCGATTGGTCTCCTCGTGGATGATGCGATTGTTGTCGTAGAGAACGTTGAACGTGTCATGGTTGAAGATCATCTTGACCCAGTGACTGCAACTGAAATCTCAATGAAACAGATCTCGGGTGCCTTAATCGGTATTACCTCTGTGTTAACCGCTGTATTCGTACCGATGGCATTCTTCGGTGGTACGACAGGTGTAATTTATCGTCAGTTCTCAATCACGCTGGTAACAGCAATGATTCTGTCATTGATTGTGGCATTGACCTTTACCCCTGCCCTATGTGCGACCATGTTGAAACAACATGATCCAAACAAACCAGAAAGCAACAATATCTTTGCCCGTTTCTTCCGTTGGTTTAACAGCTCTTTTGATAAGGTTGCGCATAAATACCAAGGCGGCGTGAACTTCATGACGCACCACAAGATTTTCTCTGGTGTGATTTATGCAGTTGTAATCGGGTTATTAGTGCTTTTATTCCAAAAGTTACCTTCATCATTCTTACCTGAAGAAGACCAAGGTGTTGTAATGACACTGGTACAGTTACCACCGAATGCCTCACTTGAGCGTACGGATAAAACTGTCACTGCAATGACCGATTACTTCCTGAAAAACGAAGAAAAATATGTCGATTCTGTATTCAGTGTTGCCGGTTTCTCGTTCACAGGTGTAGGTCAAAACGCAGGTCTTGCATTCATCAAGTTAAAAGATTGGGAAGACCGTACATCACCTGAATCTCAAGTGGGTGCGATTATTCAACGTGGTATGGCATTGAACATGATCGTGAAGGATGCTTCATACATCATGCCAATCCAATTACCAGCAATGCCTGAATTGGGTGTAACTGCCGGCTTCAACTTGCAGTTAAAAGCTTCTGCAGGTCAAACTCATCAACAACTTATCGATGCCCGTAATATGGTACTCGGTATGGCTGCTCAAGATAAACGCCTCATGGGTGTTCGTCCTAACGGTCAAGAAGATACACCACAGTACAAAATCACGATTGACCAAGCTCAAGCTGGTGCTATGGGTGTGAGTATTTCTGAGATTAACACCACAATGGGTATGGCATGGGGTGGTTCTTACATCAATGACTTCGTTGACCGTGGTCGTGTGAAGAAAGTCTATGTACAAGGTGAAGCTGCGGCACGTATGATGCCTGAAGACCTGAGCCAGTGGTATGTCCGTAACAACCAAGGCACAATGGTACCATTCTCGACCTTCGCTACTGGCGAATGGACTTATGGTTCACCACGTCTTGAACGTTATAACGGTATCGCATCTGTGAACATTCAAGGTTCACCGGGTGTAGGTGTAAGTTCGGGCGACGCGATGAAAGCGATGGAAGAAATTGTACAAAAACTTCCTTCGATGGGCGTTCAAGGCTTTGACTATGAATGGACTGGTTTATCTCTAGAAGAACGTGAGTCTGGCGCACAAGCACCATTCCTATACGCACTTTCATTGTTAATCGTCTTCCTATGTCTTGCTGCCTTGTATGAAAGCTGGTCTATTCCGTTCTCAGTATTACTGGTTGTACCATTAGGTGTATTGGGTGCGTTATTACTGACTTTCCTTGGAATGGTGTTCTTCAAAAATCCAAACTTGGCGAATAACATTTACTTCCAGGTGGCTATTATTGCCGTCATTGGTTTGTCCGCGAAGAATGCGATCTTGATCGTAGAATTCGCCAAAGAACTTCAAGAAAAAGGTGAAGATCTGTTTGACGCAACATTGCATGCCGCTAAAATGCGTCTACGTCCAATTATCATGACCACTTTAGCCTTTGGTTTTGGTGTACTTCCGCTTGCCCTTTCTTCGGGTGCAGGTGCAGGTAGCCAGCACTCTGTAGGTTATGGTGTATTGGGTGGCGTAATCAGTTCTACCCTACTTGGTATCTTCTTTATTCCTGTGTTCTACGTATGGATCCGAAGTATCTTTAAGTACAAACCAAAACAACAAAATAATCAGGAGCATTTATCGTGATGCAAAATGTATGGTCTATTGCAGGTCGTAGCATTGCGGTTTCTTCACTTGCGCTTGCTTTGGCTGCCTGCCAAAGCATGCGTGGTCCAGAGCCGGTTGTTCAGACCAATATCCCCGAAAGCTACACAGCAAGTGCTTCTGGTACTTCTGTTGCTGAACAAGGATATAAAGATTTCTTTGCTGACCAACGTCTGGTACAAGTTCTTGACTTAGCTTTAGCCAATAACCGTGACCTACGTACGGCTGCTTTAAATATTGAACGTGCACAGCAACAGTATCAAATCACTGCCAATGGTCAATTACCAACCATTGGTGCAAGTGGTAGTGTACTTCGTCAAGACACGTTGAATACACAAAAGCCTATCACCTCTTATAATGTCGGTTTAGGTGTCACTGCTTATGAACTTGATTTTTGGGGTCGTGTACGTAGCTTAAAAGACAATGCTTTAGACAGTTACCTTGCAACTGCAAGTGCCCGTGATGCAACACAAATTGCGTTGATCGGTCAAGTGGCTCAAGCATGGTTAAACTATGCGTATGCCAACTCAAACTTGAAGCTTGCAGATCAAACCTTAAAGGCTCAGCTTGAATCTTACAACCTGAACAAAAAGCGTTTTGATGTCGGTATTGACAGTGAAGTTCCTGTTCGTCAGGCTCAAATTTCTGTAGAAACTGCACGTAATGATGTTGCGAACTACAAGACTCAAATTGCTCAAGCACAAAACTTATTGAACCTATTAGTGGGTCAACAAGTGCCTGCGAACTTGCTGCCGAACCAACGTGTCAATCGAATTACTTCGACCAATACTATTGGTTCAGGTATTCCAAGTGATTTGTTGAACAACCGTCCAGATGTACGTGCAGCTGAATACAAACTGTCTGCCGCTGGTGCGAACATTGGTGCAGCTAAAGCACGTCTATTTCCTACTATTAGCCTGACAGGTTCTGCGGGTTATGCTTCAACGGACTTAGGTGATCTATTTAAATCAGGCAACTTTGTATGGTCTGCTGGCCCTAGCCTAGATATTCCAATCTTCGACTGGGGTACACGTCAGGCCAATATTAAAGTTTCTGAAACTGACCAGAAAATTGCATTGTCTGATTATGAAAAATCAGTTCAGTCAGCTTTCCGTGAAGTGAATGATGCGCTTGCAGTTCGCCAAAACATTGGTGACCGTATTGCAGCACAGCGCCGTTTAGTTGATGCAACCAATACAACTTACAAACTATCAAATGCCCGCTTCCGTGCTGGTATTGATAGCTACTTAACTGTGCTGGATGCGCAGCGTGCATCTTATGCAGCTGAGCAAGGTTTGTTGTTGCTTGAACAAGCAAATCTCAACAACCAAGTTGAATTGTATAAAACACTTGGTGGTGGTATCAAAGCCAACACTTCTGATGCTGTGCAATACCAACCGTCTACTGCTGAGCGTAAAGCTGCATCAAAACAATAATTTGAGTTAGCCTAGCCCGTAATATTTGAAAAGCTCACTTCGGTGGGCTTTTTCATTTTTAGATCGGAGCTACAAAATAAAAATGAACATATTGCTTTTTGCTGAAGAGTTTCCTATCTTCAATTCACCTTTTTATATTGATAACTAAAAATGCTTTTAAGTAATCTTGAATCTGTTCCGGGTCATACCATTACACAACAACTTGATGTCGTTTATGGCAGTACTGTCCGCAGTAAACATGTTGGTCGTGACTTTATGGCTGGCCTAAAAAATATCGTGGGTGGTGAACTCAAAGGTTATACAGAACTACTCGAAGAATCCCGTCAAGAAGCTATGAGCCGTATGATTGACAAAGCACGTGCCTTAGGCGCGAATGCGGTCGTCGGTATCCGTTTTTCAAACTCAAATATTGCTCAAGGCGCCTCTGAATTATTTGTGTATGGCACGGCAGTTCGCGTAGAAGCCAACTCAGCAAAACTACCAGACCCATTTCCAACTCAGGACTAAGTCATGGATGCCTTTATTTTTAAAGTCCTGATCTTTGTGGTGCTCTTTTGTATTGGTTGGGGCTTCGGTCGCCATATCGAACAAAAACATCTCAAAGAACTCGAAGCTCAAGAAAAGCGATTGGCGCATATTCGCATAGACAACAACCGCTTTAAAACTACTGAACAATTCGGACAACTGATTTCAAGTAATGTAGTGATTTCACATGATTATTTTAAATATGTGATTGCCAATATTCAGAACTTCTTTGGCGGACGTTTAACCAGTTATGAAAGCATCGTTGATCGGGCACGTCGTGAAGCCGTGGTGCGTTTAAAGCAAGAAGCTGAAAAAATGGGCGCAACGCAAATTATGGGTCTGCGTTTAAGCACCACTGAGCTGGGTATGCAAGGCGGCATGGTCGAAGTCTTTGCGTATGGGACTGCAATTCAAAAGAGAGACATCTGATCTCTCTACTTCTCCCCAATTCATTTTTACTATTTAATTTACTTTACACAATGTGTTTTCAAACTCTTCATAACTCACATTTTCATTGCGACAAACTTTAAAGCAAACCTCATTAAATTTCTTTTCATCAATATTTGAATCATGAAAACTAAATGCAACATCTCCAGCATAAGCACGTGCCAGATCTTGCACCACAATGTCAGCTTTACATCCATATAAAGTTGGACATGCCTCTAATGTTCCTTCGTAATACTCTTTACACTGAGTCGCTTCGACATCCACCTTATTGGTTTTTTGCATCGACACATTTAAACCATTTTCATTCATTAGAAGAAAATATTGAAGTTTTCTAAATGGTTTTAAGTCAATCTCGAGTCCCGAATGATTGATACGAGCCAATTGATCTTTGTAAGAATTATGATCATCTGAGATTAACTTTGCATTACCAGCTTTGTCTATTTTGATAAAGCTATAGTTGACAGGCATATATGCGCCACTCCCCTTATGTGCAATCACTTCGATCAAATGATCTTTCGCAATCAATGCTCCCGTAAATACAGTCGATTCAACACTGGTCAGCAACTTACCTTTCACTAAAACACAATATCCAAAACATTGATCTTTAAATCTAGCCTGATCGCCTTTAAAATCATCAACAGGATGAAATTCAGCTCGCCATTTAAAATCACCAATTTTATTCGAGCTATAAGGTAATTTATCAACATCTGAATCTTGAGGATTTTGACTGTAATACTCAGACTTCAATAATCCTTTTTCATCAAACAGTGCTTCGATCGGTAACCACCCCTCATTTGGTCCTCGCATAACAACTTCTGCACTCGCCGCTTCAACTTTAGGTTCAATCTCAACAGATTCAATAACTGGTTCTGATACAGTTCCTATTTCTTTTTCAGGCTTTTCGAGCGTTGACTTCTGCTCAATTTTTTGAGTTTTCTGTTTAAAATAAAAATATGCCACTGTACCGATTGCACCAATGATTGCGCACAAAATGATGGCTATTCCCCATTTTTTAAAATTATTCTTTTTCATTTCTTATAATCTCGTTACTCATTAGATCTCTTTCATAAATCAAAAAACGATCTTCTTTTTGGTTAATATTTGCACTCCGGATTTCTTAGCATTCGTGCATAATCTGCGGATGAAATACATCGATTCAAACAAGCTTTCTGATCCTCAGT